>JBHLOP010000211.1:0-4151 GCA_048940375.1 Promethearchaeota archaeon
GGGGAAAGCAAAATGAAACCCGCCCCCATCATAATCAAGGGGGAGGGAATTGGGATAATTACTGATTCGATTATTACACCCATAAATACACCTAATAAGCCGAGTGTTCGTATCCAAGTTAAAACAGTAACTGTAAAGTTTTCTACTGTGACTCCAAGAATCATAATCTAATCAACCATCCAAGTTCAATTTTGAAAGCAATGAGTCAAACATTTGGAATTATTAAAAATCTTACTCTCTATTTATGAATTAGATAAAATAGAAGTCTTCTTATGAAAAACTCAAAGCCTCAAATATGAGGTAAAAGCCCTAAAACGACCGCTATTAAGCCTATTATTACACAAAAGTAAGCAAAATTGACTTTTTTGGCTATTATTAAAAGCACATTCATGCTAAGTAAACCAAAGACAAATGCTACACCGATCATTAACATTAATACATAGAAGGAAATTCCAGCAACTTCAGGGATGCCTGATATAAGTAAATCAAATATAAATGCCGCTAAAATCACTGGGACACTCATAAGAAAACTATATTTTAGACAATTTTCTTGCTCAATTTTCCTCCCTAGAAGTGTAGCAACTGTAGTTCCAGATCGACTTATTCCAGGAAGAATACTAAACCCTTGAATCAAACCTAAAAGAATTATTTCACGAAGCGTAAGATCTGTGGCGGGTCTATATTCACGGATATTCCTAAAGAAATAAAGGACTATACCTGTAACAATAAGGAAAACGCCAATCAAAGCCGAAATGATATCCCCGTAGATTAGTTTAAATAGTTCATGTAGAAGAAGGTAAAGTGGAATCGCCGTTACCCCAGTGGCCAAAGTTGCGATAATTAGAAATCTTCTAAGATAACTGAATTCGGCTGTTTTAGAAAATATCACGTTAAAATACTCTGAGCGATACTTTAGAAGTGCTGCTCCAGCTGTTCCAAGATGCAACCAAATAATTAGTGATAATATTGTTGATAGTTCAGTGATATTGAATAAATAGAGCATAACGAGCGTGATTTGTCCTTCCGAACTAATTGGTAACCATTCTAGCAGGCCTTGTAGTATTGCAATAAGAAGAAATTGCAGAAAACTCATTTATTCACATTCTGGTTTTTTTGGTCTATATATTAGCAACTGGTTTTTTGGATATTATTATCGAATTGATTGCAAAACTCTTTTATGAATACTTAAACGGAGTTTAATGAAGTTAATCTTTTTATAATTAGTAGAGTTAGGTAAATTAGGTAAATTTTTAAAGCACTTGGCAATAAAGCACTTAGCATCGTACACCAAAGAGAACTATTTATAGGGATCTGGGGGTAATTTATCACTTGACATATAATCCAAACGCAGATTATTCAACTAGCGAAAGAAAAGCATTTGATATAATAAATGACCAAATGAGAGAAGTAGTTCTAGCCGTAAAAGAATTACGTGGACTTACAGAAGCTTGGGCATTGGGCAATGCATCAGAAATGGATGAAAGTTATAAGAAATTAAATCAACTAGAAACATCTGCTGACGAAATTAGGATTTCATTACTTAGTGAAGTCTCCAGAGCAGGACCAGGCCTTTTATTGAAAGAAGACATACTTCGATTTCTAGTCATAGATAAAATAGTGGATACTGCTGTGGGTGGCGCATTCTATATATCCACCCTAAAGGATTGGCAGATTCCATCAGAGCTATCAGAAAAAATCCTTGATCTAGTAGATATCTCCATTGCAGTGGTAACACATTTGAAGTCCGCCATTTATAATGTCATTTCGAACCCAGAAAATGCACTAAACTTCGCCAGAGAAATTGATATTCTAGAGAAACAAGTTGATAAACTCTATAGACCTTTAATAGTTCAGATCACTGAACTAAAAGATGATTTATGTATAATTATGGCTCTAAGAGAACTCGTTCTTAGAATTGATGAAATAGCAGATATTGGGTTAGAAATAGCGGATGCTGTAAGAATGATAGCCCTCATACGCTAAAGAATGAGAATATCTTTGCCGCTTTATAGAGAATTTCGCTTTATGTCTATCATTTCTTGTATTTTGTTAAGCGTGTTATTTTAAACTAGATGGAGAAAAAATTCACGTTTTTAGAGGCGTGCAAAATGAATGAATCTGATAATCAAATTGACATCCAAGAGGAAGAAGAAGTCATAACAGAAGATGATCTTGAGGCTGAATTACTTGAAGACAGAATAATTGTTTGGAATCCAAAAGTTGGTTCTTGGTTGTACAAGCATGGATATTACGGAAAGCCGGTTGGAATACGTAAACCAAAGCATTTCAATTTTACACGGCCTCTTGAGTTGTCTTTGATTGAATCTACTTATCTTTTATCAATAAATAAATTAAGAATCAAGAGGGCAATTTCCAACGAACCTATTTCATATGAAGAGCTAAAAAGAATTGGTGAGTTGCATTACGATCGGTTTACTGAGAAATTCCTAGTTTATACTGATCTTAGGAAGAGAGGTTACGTTGTGCGACCTGGGCTTAAATTCGGTGCAGATTTTGCAATTTATGAACATGGCCCAGGCATTGATCATTCACCACTCATTGTTCATGTTTTGTCAAGAGGTGTTGAACTTTCTCCTATTGAACTAGTTCGAGCTGGTCGTCTTGCCACAACTGTTCGGAAAAAATTTACTATTGCAACGGTTCCACCTGATGGAACGCCTAGATACTTCATGTTTTCTTGGTTCAAGCCTTAAAAGTATGGAGTATTGCATTCGAAATCTAATTACAATGCGAGCAATGTTTTATTTGTTCATGCTGAGAAAACAATCACAAAAGAAATATAATTATCGAATTATATCTTCTCTTTAGTAAAATCCATCAATTTATAAACATGTTAACTCTTGATTATATTACCAATTTGTATTGCACAAGAAGTTAATACTTATCTAGTTCATATATGGCGAGGTAATAAAATTGGGCGAATATATTGACGATTTATTTAGTGAAATTCAGACTAGTCCGTCAAAGATTGAAGAAGTTGTACAGGTCGTTAACACCATTTTAGAAAATTTTGTGAACGTTGTGTTCAAAGCAATTGAGAGTCTTAGTAATGAAGTTTCAGGTGTTAAATCAGAGATTAGGCAGTCAATTAATAATCTTAACACAAAGGTTCAATCACTAGAAGGCAGGATGTCGTCTATGAGAACAGCAGGTCCAGCGGCACCAATGTCACCAACATCAACTGGTTTACCACTATCACCAACACCAGGTCCCTCAGAACCATTTCTCACTCCCCCACCTACGACACCCGGTCCTGGAGGTCCTGGAGGACCAGAATCGCCACCACCGGTAACTGGGGCTTCACTACGCATGCAACTCAACTCAGAGTTGAAAAAAGCCTTTTCAAGAATAAAGGGCGAAGGCGCAGAGGAATAGAATTCTTTTATGATATCAATTTTCTTTTTTCAATTTCTCTAGTGCAATTTCTACATATGTTGTATCGATTCGATCTTTTTCAGAAAATCCAAGCCTTTTTGCATAATTTTCCATCAAATCCTTCTCTAGTTCAATAATATTGATATCTTCAGGGAGCTCACTTTCTAAACTAACTTGTAAAAACGATCCCATAGGGATTTCTTTGTCTTCATGTAATAACGTTACTTTCTCATCGAACTCAATTTCAATTTCACTTTCAGCAATTTTATATCGTGTTCGCACTTTACGAAATGCCACTAGAACTTCATACCCTAATTTCTCTAAAATTGTACGTAAATCTTCTGCTTGATCTACAGGAATATCTATCGAATGATCCTCTCGTAAATCAGTTTCTTTAGTGGGTCTGGATCCTTTCCAAGTCCATTGGCAGTAACTTAATTCCTTTGATGGTGTATATTCTAATCTAATTCTTAGCCGTTCATCGTTTGTATACAGTTTTCTTTGTCCAACAACATCGTAGTAATAATCAAATTGTATTACATCTTTAGTTTGCTCAAAACCAAATTTATGAAGTTGTTCTTTTATTTCCTTGATTTTTCCGTTCGCAGCAAGCTTTATCTCAAATTCTTTGAAAGCCAACTTAATCACTTATCAAATACCATTATGTTTTTTCAGCTGATTTTTCAAGTATTAAAGTTGTGAACTCAGGATTTCTTTTTATTGAGGACGATGAGTGACAGTATAATAAATATGTA
>JBHLOP010000212.1:0-4086 GCA_048940375.1 Promethearchaeota archaeon
GTTTCCGAAACTTGAGTTGCATTAACATAATAAACATCTCCTGCTCCTAATCCACTTTTCCATGCTCTTGAATATGAAACAGCAAATTGTGCAGCTTCTCGTAACGTAGTTTCTGGTACATCGTTTCCTTCAGTTTTTATTACTACGTATGGGGCGCCTGCCATTTCAGCGTGCATAAATAAATCCTCCGTATCCATGTATCGTTTGAAGAGGCTCTTATTAGACGTTATATCACGCCCGCCAAGAACTAAGAAATCATCTGACGAAATAAAGAATCGAAATTTTTCATACCATTTTCTTTTTCGTTTCTTTTTTAGAAAAACTTCTTCTTCGATCTTGTCAGGTTCTTTTTCTCTTAATTTCTCGATTTTTTGTGACGTTTTTCTCAATGCTTTCTTTGCGCCTTCAACTTTTGACGCAGTTTTCTTTGCTGAATCATAATAGTTAGAGGCTACTTCTTCAATGGACTGATGAAGACGAAAAACTATCTCTTTTTCATTTAAAGTAATTATAATTGCTTTATTTGCAGTATCTATGTTTTTAATCATTTCTGCTGATCTTATCCCCTTCTTTTTTCCTTCTTCTATCCTTCTTTGTATTTCATCCCATGAAACTCTCTTTTCATATGCAGAAGTAATTGTATGTAAGATTTCGCGAAGATCAGCACTGTACAAGTATATTTCCTCAGCAATTTGTTTCATTTCGATTTCTGTTTTTTGAAGTTCTTCAATTGTCTTTGCTTGTTGATCACGTATTCTTTCCAGTCTTGCTAGTTTGTCTTCAGCCGGACTGGTAATTGCTTCTACTTTTTCTGATTTTTCAATCTCACCAAAGTAGAAATCCAGTCCTTCGTTGAATGATGACATTTTTTTAGTTTTTAAGTTTGAATACGTCATTAACGGAATAGGTATGACATCAAAAGGAGTAGAATTTTCGTAAATTATTGCAGGGCTAAGATGTCCCTCATTTAAGGGTTGAAAGATTGATTTAATCGCCTCCATTAAAGAAAGAACATCCTCATCATTGATGCTCGAAGATGGTGTATTCTTTTCAATTTCTGCTCTGAGACAAATTTCTTCTGTAAAGATTTTCTTGATGTTGAGAAAATGTGTTAAAGTACGAGCAATATTTCCTGTAGATGATTCTATGATTTCCTTCAACTTTTTCTCAGTAATCTGGAATATGTCAATTCCTCGGCTTGGTGGGTATTGATAATTTCTTTTTGGGAGGACATCTCGGTCTTTCATTTTCCTATAACGCTGAGCGATTAGAATTTGTTCATTAGGATCAAGAAGCAATATATTCCCATGACCGAAAAGTTCAATAATGAGTGTATATTTATCCGTCAGTTGCCCTACTTCGAGTAGTATTATTCGATCGAAATTATATTGCCGAATGTCAATTACGCGTCTATTCCTCAAATATTTCCGTAACGTGTGACAAAAATTAGGCGGTATCTTTGGTGGGGTTCTCACATATTCAGTGAGATGAAACCTTTGAAGAGGTGAAGTCTGAACTAGGATATTAAAACTGCCCTCATCGGGCTTTCGAAATTTCCAAATAAACATAGAATCAATTTGATAAATATTGTCAATCCTTGAATCTTTGATTCTATCTTTGCATTCCATCAAAACTGCAAATATATCGACATTCGACATGTCTTTCTTCATTATCTCTTACCTCAAATTGGAGGGTACCTCAAATGGAACTTTCTAGTAAAATTTATTGGATGAAGGTTTTCTTAGGTGTAGTAATAGGTCTTATAAACGGTTTTATTGGTATTATCCACTGGCCAGGAGTTGTGATAGGTGTAGCAGCCCTTTTTGGCACATATCCACTTTCTCTATTACTGATACGTTACACTGGAAGTCAATCTCCTGAGGCAGCTCAGCTAAAACCATTTCAAATCTTGACAAATGGCTTGCCCGCATACCTTTTCGTGTGGGTCGTGACTTGGACAGTAATTTTTAATTTGCTAAATCCAGGTGCTTTTTTCTAAAAGAAGCACCCTTCAATTCATTCTATTAGATAATGTAAAATGATTTACATCTTAAAAGACGTTTGTCAAGTTAAACTTTTCAATTATCCGCTTTTATTTTAAATAAGTAAATAACAATGACGCGACAAAATCTCAAGAAGTTTTGAGATTTCGCAATATAATATTCTTAGAAGAATGCTTTATTGAAAGAAATGTCAAATTTCCACAGAATATTATCTTCGTTATTTGTTAGATTAACGCATTAACTATAAATAAAAGCTATAAAAACAAAGATTAGATTAATAGGCTTATCTTTCGTAAACTATGGATTTGTTAGCATTGTTATGACTCTTTTAATTCGCAGAACTTTTAGCTAAAAAATTCTATGGAATTTGAGAATATCGCAAAACGCTTAAATAGTGGAACATCTCTAAGTAAGAGAATGTGAACCATTCAAATAAGATTGAGAAATATTAACTATCCAAATATAATTGTTAAGAGAAATGAGTTGAGTGAGGGAAAGATTTGCAATCTGACGAATGGGAACTCGATGATTTAGATAAACAGATCCTTTCGATATTGCAAGGTAATGCCCGTATTGCTTTTACTGATATTGCCAGACAACTAGATTCACCAGATACCACCATCCATTTCAGAGTTCGTCGAATGAAAGATAAGGGGATTATTAAGAACTTTACTGTTCTAATTTCTCCTGAAAGTCTAGGATTAAATCAATATGCGTTTTTCCGTCTGAAAGTTTCTGGACACATACTTCCAGATATCTCTAAGGAACGTGCTCAACAAATTGCTGAGATACAGAAACAAAGACCAGAAATACGTTTTGTTGGCATTGAAGATGATGAAACTACTATCATTGGACTGGCATTAGTCCATGATTTTAAAGAACTTGAAGAACTGCGTAACTTATTCGAAAAAAATACTGATATTACTGAGATTCAAATGTGGCCTTTAACAAAAGTTCTAAAAGGTGAAGATTATACAGATCAACTAGTATAATGAGGGGAAATAATGGCAACCACATCTAAATTAATTGAAAGGGTAAAAACAGGCATCCCTGGACTTGATGGAATCTTACACGGGGGTTTCATAAGAGGTACAAATATTGTCGTTTCAGGGGGCGTTGGTACAGGAAAATCAATTTTTAGTATGCAGTTCCTTGTTAATGGCGCAGAAAAATATAATGAATCTGGAGTCCTTGTAACTCTAGAAGAAAAACCCGCAGAACTTAGAAGAGAGTCGGCTCAGTTTGGTTGGAACCTTGAACAACTAGAGAATGAAAAAAAACTCATTATTATTGATGCCGCTTCAAGCAAAGCAGGTCTCCCATCCAGTGAAGAATGGGCGCTCCGCAGAGGCTTTGATTTAAATACGTTAGCACAAGAGATCTATAAGGCTACAAAAACTATTGCAGCTCAAAGAATAGCCGTTGATTCTCTCTCAGGACTTGGCCTTAGGATAGAATCGTCTGCTGAAGTGCGGGGGTCTATTTTTAAACTAAGTGCACTGTTACGGGAACTTGGAGTGACGAGCATAATGACCTCGGAGATTCTAAGCAATAGCCCAGGACTTAGCCGTTATGGTGTTGAAGAATTTGTTGCACAAGGTCTTATAATCCTTTCCTTGGAAGAAGAACAAAGCGAATTGAGACGAAGCATGGTTATCAGAAAAATGCGTGCTACTGCACATAGCTTAAAACGTTTTCCGTTCGAAATCTCTACTAAAGGAATTGTTGTCATGCCAAGCGGAGAGATGTAGAACATCTTTTGTGCCAATAAACATAATTCCTGTTTTTTATCTTTTTAAACCGAAGTTCTCTTTTTTAAGTATTCTACAATTCCTCCATTATCTAAAATCTCCACTAAGAATTCAGGCAATGGTTCGATGACTATTTTGCCTCCATTAGTAAGGTTCTTTACCTCACCAGTTGAAGGGATAATGACCAATTCGTCAAGATCCATCCCGAAGTTCGATATGCCTGGCACAATAAATACTGGAAGTCCAATATTTATTGCGTTTCGAAAGAAAATACGAGCAAAACTCTCTGCTAAAACTGCTTTAATTCCAGAATACTTTAATACATAAGGCGC
>JBHLOP010000213.1:0-4071 GCA_048940375.1 Promethearchaeota archaeon
TCCGAGCGTTTCTTGAAAATGCTTTCTTCGGCTGTCTGGCGATAGACCTCCACTTCACGAAGCAAGATTTCAAAGGTAGAGAGGTTTTCGAACTCGAGCTCACAGTTCCAGCGACCAGGACTCATATCTATCTCATCCTTATCGATCCAGGTAACGTTTTTGGTGTAACCATCCGATCCCATAAATGCAATACCTGATATCGTCATATCGGGCGCTATATAGCTGGCAGTGATATCCCCAGTTATTAGAGGATCTATCGTTTTTGCGCTCATTGGAACTTTGAAGGTCATTAATTGAGCGCCATTAGGATCTAAGCTAAATCCTGTCCATACTATCTTGTTGCCTTCTTTTTTATAAGTGCCAATATCAACTTCTATGTCACTTATTCCCCCTAAGGCTTCAGGCAGTTCTTTTTCGACCGTTATATTTTCCAACTTCGTTTTTGATACATTGCTAACACTCACTGCTATTTTAGTAATCGTCTCCTTATCCTTAATTATGACACTAGGTCCTGTATCCTTTCCTGGAGCTGCATTTACAGATTCCTCAATTCTCAAAAGAGGTTCTACTTCTTTTAGAGTGTATTTTTTTGCGCGTAATTCACCGGGTTCCAATTCATAGAGATCTATGTGGCATAAGCCCTCTCTAGGGGCTAAATCGGTATTTTCGAGATTTTCCCAATAGCTGTCGACGTCCCAGACCCTATTTTTCTTGTTCGGATTGTAAAAACCAATAAGACCTGTTGCCTCTATTTTTTCAATAGTACCATCCGCTTTTAAAACAGCACTCGTTGTCTCAGAGTTGATGACAAGAATCCGTTTGTTATTTGCTTCGCCAGCCTTCATCCAAGCAGGCGAAAGATCTTTACCGGTAATAAGTTCAAGATCTTCTTCTTTAAGGTCTACAATCACATGCCCTCGTGGTACCTCAAATAAAATGGATCCTTCTTTAACCTTAGGAACATATTCAGTTATCACTGGTTTTGGTAGTTCTTTCTTGTCTACAGTTTCCTCTTCTTCCTCTTCTTCCTCTTCTTCCTCTTCTTCCTCTTCTTCCTCTTCTTCCTCTTCTTCCTCTTCTTCCTCTTCTTCTATTTCCGTCTCATCGACTTCTTTAAAAGACATTATAAATCTCTCCTATTGCATTTGTTTAATCATAAGCCGTTTTGATATAAATGATGTCTAATGCAATGTTACAAAAATCTTGTTGTTAGACTTACAAAGTTTCAGTTAAGCACTATAAATAGGTTTTAAAACAATTATATACGCATACAATTTATTTCTGATTACCTAATAGTTTATTCTTTAGATAAAATTTCTCTCCAAATGTGAAATGCAAACTTAAATCTTTAGAATATCAAGAAAACGAAGAAAATGATTTTTATCATCTTTAAAATGTTGCCGCAATTGTATCTGTTTATAAACTATTTAGAACCTATTTGATCGATTGATTATGATGAAAAGAAGATCACTAATTCTCGCTGTTGTTGTTATTGGAGTTCTTCTGGGCATAACAGTAATTGGCATAGCTTTAATGAATCGTTTTGTACCAACTCAGCCCGTGGACTTTGCTGTAGAGGAAGCATTTACTCATCTTAGCTTTGATCATCCAGTTGGTATCTACAATGCGGGAGATGGATCAAATCGGCTGTTTGTATTAGAACAGTCGGGTGTTATCTATGTTTTTGAAAATTCTCAGGACGTGACTAGTTCAACTGTCTTTCTCGATATCCGCGATAGAGTAAATGATGATGGCTTTGAAGAAGGATTATTAGGGCTTGCCTTCCATTCAAACTATAAAACTAACGGTTATTTCTACGTAGATTACACTGCCTCAAACCCTCGTCGTACTGTGATTGCTCGTTATCAAGTCAACTCTGTTGATCAGAATAAAGCAAACAAGAATAGTGAACTCGTTGTCTTGGAGGTTGAGCAACCTTATAGTAATCACAATGGCGGACAAATAAGTTTTGGTCCTGATGGTTACCTTTACATTGCCCTAGGGGACGGTGGTTCTGGAGGAGATCCTCAGGGTAACGGACAAAACCGGAAAACCTTACTTGGATCAATTCTTAGAATTGATGTAGATAACCCGAGTAATGGACGAAAATATGGGATTCCTGACAATAATCCGTTCGTGGGAAACACTGAAGGATTTCGAGAGGAAATATACGCTTATGGATTAAGAAATCCATGGCGATTTAGCTTTGATCTGGAAACTAACTGGTTATGGGCAGGAGATGTCGGACAAGCTAAATGGGAAGAAATAGACATCATCGAAAGCGGTAAAAACTATGGTTGGAATGTTATGGAAGGCAAACATTGCTATAAGCCGTCTACAGGTTGTAGTACGACGGGACTTGAACAACCAATCTGGGAATATGGCCATGATACAGGTCATTCAATAACTGGTGGTTTTGTATACCGAGGCACAAAAATTCCCCAATTAGTCGGATCTTATATCTATGGCGATTTCGAATATGGACAAATCTGGGCTCTCCAATACGATGGGACTGGTGACCCCATGAATAACTTATTATTTGAAACGGACTATGAGATTTCATCCTTTGGAGTTGACGAAAACAACGAATTATATATTTGCGATAGGGATAATGGAAGAATATACACTTTAGTTATTATTTAAGCTGAAAAAAATAAGCATATTTTAGGTGATTGAATGGTCATTAAGGGATTGCTAGATAACTTTCCAACCACAAAGACAGTCAATTATTTAAATGCGGCAAGTATTGGCCTCGTTCCAAATCCTGTCATCGAGAGATCGACAGAAATTGAAAATGAGTTAGCCAGGGGTGGGACTTTAACTTTAGATGAGGAAAAGGAAACCTTGATTTATGATGGTCTCAGGGAAGAAGGAGGGAAATTATTTGGTTGTAGGGCAGAAGATATCGCTATTTTTAATAGTACTACCGAAGCATTGAATTCGTTTGCATGGAGCTTAGAGTTAAAGGACGGTAAAGTCATTTCCACTGGCGTTGAATTTCCAAGTGTTACCTATCCTTGGCTAAGAATTGCACGAAAAGAAAACGTCAATGTGAAGCTTATCACTGCTGAAAACTGGCGTATTCCAATTGATACGATTCTGAATGAAATTGATGAAGATACAAGGGTTGTTGTTCTAAGTCATGCAGAATATCTTACTGGTCAGAAATTTAGTGATGATGATATAAAGAAAATTGCAAAGCAGGCCCATGATGTTGGTGCCTTGTTAATTGTTGATGGTATACAAGCAGCAGGATATTTGCCAATAAACGTAAAAGAACTAGACGTCGACATTTATATTGCTGGTAGCTATAAATGGCTGCTCGCACCCTTTGGAACAGCAATAGCTTACATTTCTAAGGATCTATGTGATAAATTGGAACCTGCACTCGTAGGTTGGCGATCGAGAGAAGACATGTGGGATTTTGACGCTCTCGATTTAAGTTATGCATCTACAGCAAGGAAGTTTGAATATAGTTCTAGTGCTTATAGCGTAAAGTTAGGGCTCGCAGAGTCAATTAAATACCTTCGAAACATTGGGATAAAAAATATCTATGATCATAACAAGAAATTAGTCGATATTTTGGCTGAACAACTGAATTCAATAAAGAATATCGACATTATAACGCCACCTGAAGATAGATGTTCGATTTTAACATTCGAACCCACAGATAAGGACAGTGGAGCAATTGCCGAAGCACTACGCAAATTAGATAGACCAATAGAATTTAGTTTAAGACTAGGAATGATAAGGATAGCTCCACACATCTATAATACTGAAAAAGATATCCTTTATTTCGTAGGGCATCTAAGACAGTTTCTTAAATGAATTAAATGATCTTTCGTGACTGAAAAAAGAACCTCTACCAATTTTTTTCTAATAAGGTTTAAAAACCTCTTGTTTAGAATTCATTGGAGAAAATTAAAGGGGAAGTGAGAAATTTGAGTTATTGGGAAAAATTAAACGAAATGGAAGCGAAAGAGATTGCCCCAGGAATTAAGCGAAAGTTATTTTATTGTGAGAATGATCCGAGAATGATGATTGTATGTTTGGAGATAGAATCTCCCCCAG
>JBHLOP010000214.1:0-4061 GCA_048940375.1 Promethearchaeota archaeon
TTGACATTCCGCCTCCATTAGTTTTTTATAGCAAATTCTTTCAGAATAGGCGCATAGACTTAAGTATACTCACACTTCATACAGATACTTTGGTCTTAAAAAGGTGAAAATGAATGAGAAGGAAATATCTATTTCTAATATCACTAACATTAACTCTACTATTCATAGGCGCAGTTCTCGAACCAACACAGGTAGTGGCTTCAAACTTTTCTGCCACTAAACATTCCGGTAATATGGAAGTCACATGTTACACTTCTCCAGACTCCAGCTACGACGTCACAATAGATGCATTGGAAAGTGCAGATGAAGAAATTGACATATGCATTTATTCCATTTCTAATACATTCCTCCTAAACGCTCTATCAGACAAAATGAACGAAAATCCCTCCATTATAATAAACGTAATCGTTTCATACCGTCATGCATCAGGATTTGAAACTTCAAATACAAGGGGCGCACTTTATTATCTGTCACAAGCGGCAGATGACGCAGGTGCTACAAACGTAAATTTGTTTGAATCATCAAATACTTATGACTTCACTCATGCAAAGTACATTATCATTGATCAAGAAGTTGTACTTGTCCAGAGTGCGAATTGGGCGAAGACAGGCATTCCAAAAGATCCCAGTTATGGCAATCGCGAATGGGGAGTGATGATAAAAAATAATGATGTCGTCAACTACTTTCTACAAGTTTTTAACAACGATATGGGGATAGCTACACCCTACATTGAAGATGCTGCTCATGAAAAATCCTTTTCAGAAAATGTGTCTTCTGGTAGTTATTCACAGTCTTTTAGTTCAAAGAAATATACAGGCAGTATGACCATTCAAACGATCGTTTCACCAGATAATGATGTCTCTGCAATAAAAGCACTTCTGCAGTCAGCCACAAACACAATTTATGTCCAACAAGCATATATCAAAACTGATTGGAATGGCAGCCCAGATGAGTTTTTAGATGAACTCGAAGCTGCAGTTGATCGTGGTGTCACCGTTAAAGTAATCATTGATAAACAACCCTCAGGTGCGGCAGATTCTGCAGATGATATGAAATCAAAAGGAATCGAGATAGCGTATTCTAGCAGTGTTTTTGAATACTGTCACAATAAAGGCGTTATCGTAGATAATTCAATTGTTTTGATCTCAAGCATCAATTGGTCCTACGAAGCGGCAAATGAAAATAGAGAGGCAGGCGTCATCATTTTTGACACCAGCGTAGCGGGATTTTTCGTCGACGTTTTTGCGTATGACTGGCAAAATGCAGAAATAATAAGTGGCGAATCTTCAATTGATACGTCCCCTGGTGAAGGCGGTAGTACTGGAGATGGTGGAGATGGCGGCATAGGATTCTGTTTTGGAACATTGCTTCTTGGATTTATCCCTCTTGTTGCGCTGGTAACGATGATAATGCGTAAGAAAAGACAAAAACAAGAAGACTATCTTTAACTACTTACCCCTATTTTTTATTTCCCTTTATTAGAAGAAGATGTCTTTGTGCACTGTTCATATGTTGATCTAATTTCCTTTCGTTTTTTCGTTTCTGTATCCATGTACAAAATAAAGATAGAACACCTTAATATCATAAAGAAATTGTATTGCGTATAAATTTCTGAGAAACTTTAAATTCATGAGTTCATAAAAAAAATATGATGGATAAGTTTCCAAATGTATAATTTTGCCATACAAATAGCAAACTACATATATTTTAAAGAAAGTTTCAGAAATTATCGTCAATTTGGAGCGCTATTGGGGTGTGTTTAAAATTCAAGATGTCCTCGAATTTCCAACTCTTTTCTGGATACTTGAACTGTATATTCCAGATTATAAGAGTCAATTGGGATCTTTTCAACTTGAAGGATATATCCTAGCTACATCGAAACAAGTATGGAACCTTATATCTACCGATGAAGAGATTGGAGAAACATCAGTTCGATCTTGTCTTATAGGACCTGCAGTTATGTATGGAAATATGTCAATAGGCGGTCGACCTATTCCAGAGGTTAAGACAATTTCTGGAGTGATTTTTGATTCAACGGAGCTTAGACCAGACAAACCAACCCCGCTTGTCGATATTATAAGCCCTGATGTTATAGATCCTACTGCAAAACCTGATGAGGAAAAAATCACAAAGGAAATTCGAGTTATAGAATTCGTAAGAGGACAAAAAATGGCAGACGAAGTCCTAGCAAAGGTACAAGATAATCACTTAATCCCTAAGAGATTAATAGGGAATTTAGTGAAGAAAACATTCACAGTAAAGACGACTTCAGGTGTTAAGAACGCTAAAGTCTGTTTGGGAGGTCTCCACAGAGACAAATATCGTCTTTTCGTGGATGCTATTAAGTCAGGAAAACTTCGAGTTCCAGAAGGACGCTTAATTTTAGATGTTGCACAAAAGAAGTTAATAAAATTTGAAAAGAAAAATTTGTCTCATTATGTCATAGTTGAGCTCAATCCAATTCTAGATCCTAGTATAGATTCTTTTGATCAGTTTGTTAACGTCTACCATTCAACCCTCGAATATATGATGGGAACAGAAGAAAATTATTTCTTTTAATTCAAACTGGAAGTTCTTCGCTTCAGTTTTTTTTCTACAATTCTAATTGAAATAGTGGTTAAACTAATTCCCCAGCAAAGAAAATTAAAAATTAAGGAGAAAAATTATGAAAAAACTTTTAGTTACAAAAGAAAGCGCCTGCTTACAGCCAATTAGGGAACTGATTGAAAAGCAAAAGCATAGGACGTTGGTATTATGGAGTATTGAATGTGCCGAGCGCGTACTTCCGATTTTTGAAGAGAAATATCCCCAAGATGGGCGGCCACGAGAAGCTGTTGAAGCAGCAAAAGCATGGGCGCGTGGAAAGATAAAAATGCCAGCGACCAAAAAGGCTGCTCATGCTACACACAATGCCGCAACCGCAGTCGCCGAAGAAGATCCCGCTGCTTGTGCTGCTGCACGCGCTATGGGACACGTTGTTGGGACTGTTCATGTTGAAACGCATGCTATGGGTTTTGTTATGTACACGATTACCGCATTTGTATATTCTGCTGAACAAAAAAACGCTGATGATGTGATTGCTAAAGAATGTAATTGGTTGTATGACCGTTTACTATACTGGGAAGCAAATATTGATAAAGTAGATACAACGTGGGCATCCTTTCTATTAAAAAATGATGTTCCAAACAAGGAGGCACTTTTAAGACAAAAGAAAGAACAGGAGTTACAAAAAGTCAATCATCAAAAATAAATTTCCTAAATGGCTGGTAGAATACTAACCGAGGAATTAACTAATTCTTCAGCAAACTTAAAAAATTTGGCAACGTGATCTGGTTTTTTTACCTCATAAAACGTCCATTTTCCTTTCTTAAAGCCTCTTATTAGTCCTGCGCTCTCTAAAATACTCAGATGATGGCTCACAGTCGATTGTGTTACCTTAAGCACCTCAGTAAACTCACAGACGCACAATTTGCGATTGAGTAATAGGTTAATAATTTTCAATCTTTTAGAATCCGATAACGCATTAAACAATTGGATTAGTTTTTCGGGAATCTCTCTATCTAATTGATCACTTAGCGCTTTCAACTCTTTTGCATAAACTTTGGAACTTTTTGAAGGGCATTCTCCTGATTCAATAAGTCTTTCTAATCTTTCTGTTTCTATTGGCATGCTATATCACTTTTTTCGATTGAAATGTATTTATTTTGTATGTTTCAAGATATAATCTTTAATTCTATAATAAACGAGATAAATTCAAAAAAGATAAAGAGAGGAAATTATCGAACTTCTAATGCAATAGAGCGATCATCAACTATCTCACATGATTCCAACGCTGCTTCTGGCCATTTCCAGAATCCTCTTTTACCAAGATATCTTCCTAGGTAGACTAAGCCAAGCATGATTGGTACTTCCCAGAATAATCCCATTGTAGTTCCTAAGGCGGCAATAGAACCTACGCCATACATTGTAACAGCAGTAGCAATAGCAATTTCGAAGTGGCTTGAAGATCCAATGATTACCGTGATAATTGCTTCCCGATAATTCAAATTAAATAATTTCGT
>JBHLOP010000215.1:0-4054 GCA_048940375.1 Promethearchaeota archaeon
TCTTCCGTTTCTTGAGATTCAAAATTGAATAGATTTAAGATCACATCTTTTGTTTCGGTGTCTTCTGTAATATTACACACGCGACCACGATGGTATTGTACACCATATTCAGTTTTGGCACGTTGTGTATATTCATTAAAGCCTTTACCATATGCTCTTAGGTCGATATAACAGATATGACATTCCGCTTTAGGATCATGCTCTTTTGTTATGATGGCTTCTTTTGTGGCGTAAACGCAGCATACGACAGAGCAATATTCCTTCCGTTTTACATTTCTAGAGCCACAACATTGAACAAAAGCAATCTTTTTGGCATCTTTGTGATCAGAAGAAAGACGAATTATATGCCCCAGAGTTGGCCCAGAGGCACACATGAGTCGTTCAAATTCTAAACTTGTAATAACATTAGGATAGCGTCCATATCCATATTCTGAAATTGTTTCACTATCATATAAATCGTAACCTGTAGCTATAACTATAGCGCCAACCTTAATCTCACGGATTTCTTCATTCTGGTTAAAATCTACAGCTCTGGGTCCACATGCACCTTCGCAAAGACGGCATTTTATACAATAATCCATATCTATGGTGTAGATATTTGGCACTGCTTGTGGAAATGGTGCATAAATAGCCTTTCTCCAACCAAGATTACAATCAAATTCATTAGGAACGTAAACTGGACAGATTTGCGAACACTGCCCACAGCCCGTGCATGTTTCTCCATCAACATAACGCGGTTTCTGTTTTATTTTCACATTAAAATTTCCAATAGATCCTGATACATCTTTAACTTCAGAATAAGTTAGAAGCTCAATATTCGGATGTCTGTCGACTTCAACCATTTTGGGCGCTAGAATACAGAGTGAACAATCACCTGTTGGAAATGTTTTGTCAAGTTGAGCCATTCTTCCGCCAATACTTGGTTCTCTCTCAACCAAAAAAACCTTAAATCCACCATCAGCGAGATCTAACGCTGACTGGATGCCTGCAACACCGCCTCCTATGACAAGAACTGCTCCCGTTACCTGTTGAACTTCTTCCATAATCGTCACCTTTTTACAGAGGTTTTAAAAACCCTCTAATCTTAGTCGCGTCAACTTTATTGAATTGAAAACCTAATTCATTAAATCGTAATCCTAAAGTTAATCCAAGAAGTTGTGGGTAAAATAGAGCGGGGAGGTCATATTTTACTCCTCCAAGATCTGACTCTATTTTTATTTGTTCCACGTCAAACATAACTTCACAAAATGGACATATAATGACCGTGCAATCGGCACCTGCTGCTTTAGCACTGTCTAATTTCTTTTTTGCAAGTTCTTCTGCTACATCCTCATTTGTAGCTAAAATTGGTCCACCACAACACTTAAGTTGTTCATCCCAATCGACAGCAGTGGCACCAGTTATCTCTACTAAGTCTTCAAGGATGTGAGGTCGCTCAGCGTCGTCAACTTGTGCTGCTTCTGATGGCTTAAGGTTATGGCATCCGTAAAACACAGCCGCTTTTAGCCCCTCAAATTGCCAGGACATTTTCCTTTTAATATTTTCAAGTCCATATTTTTCGAGCATTTTGATGAAATGATACACTTCAATTGTTCCCTTGAATTCCGGCAGTTCGCTTTCTGATAAAATTGTATTTACACGTTCACGTAATCTATCGTCATGCTTTAGAAGGTGATTTACTTCTTTTAGAGTTCCAAAACATCCATTACATAACGCAACAATATCTAAATTCAATCTTTCAGCGATTACTAGATTTTTCGCTCCCATTGAAATCCAAGTATCAAAGTCAGCTGATCTCACGAAGATGGGACCACAGCATCCCGCACCTTCCTCTTGCATATCCACAAATTCGATCCCTAATACTTCAGCACATTTACGTGCCGCGGCATCATAATTATTATAACGGGAGGGGATTGTGCATCCTAAGAATAGTGCATATCGATGGTTATTGCTCAACTCAATCACCTTCTTCGATTAGCTCAGTAATTTTTGTCCTTTTGAAGATCTTCCTTATTCCTTCAACATCAGGCGATTCAGGTATAGCGGGCAATCCTAAATCCTCTCTATCTTCGTTCTCGAAATCAGAAATTTCAGCAATTCGTCCCATCTCAAAGATATTCTCAAGTAAAGTCTTGACAGCATCAGGCATTTCTCTGTCTCTAGATGCGATATTTTTGATGGCAAACAAAGCATCTGTGAGATTTACGCCTTGTGGACATCTTTCTAAACAATTAAAGCACGTAGTGCAAATCCAGATCGTCTTTGAATTAAGAACTTCATCTCTGAATCCTAAAAGTGCTTTCTGTACAACTTCATGTGGTTTTAAGTCGAAGGCGTGCTGAACTGGGCATGAAGCGCTGCAGGTTCCACATTGATAACAATAGAATATTCCCCGTCCTTCGGGACTAGCTGCTATTTCAAATTTGAAGTTTGGGTCAAGCTGAGAACTATCAATACATTTTTCCATGAATAAACCTCACTTTTCTTACTCTAAGAATCAGATCGTTTGTTTAAGTCCCATTACTTTAGCAACTAAGTTCACGATATCGTATACTTGTAGTTGAAACTGTTTTCCTTCTCCATTCTCTCGCTTTTCGTTTAATAGGCAATTGAAATGGATTTCGCATTTCGGACATGTAGTAACCAACATTTGCGCAGTGTTTTCTGCTTCCATTACTCTGTCTGTCCTAATGCCTTTTGTCACATCATTACAGCCAAGAAAGCCAGGGACACCGCAGCACAGCGATGATCCTCTATTTCGTTCCATCTCATAAAAACGCACCCCAACGCTTTCCATACTGTTAAGAATCGTTCTTGGGGCATCATAAACTTTCATATACCTTCCCAATCGACAAGGATCGTGATAAGTAACAGTTATTTCAGGCGAAAATGGCTGAGTAAACTCAATCTTCCCTTCATTTATTTTCTGGGCGATAAACTCAGTTATATGGAGCACTTCTACTTTACCAAAGTCAAAATACTTTGGATATTCTCTCTTTAGGGTCATATATCCTTCTGCGCATGATGTGACTACTTGTTTCGCGCCGCTGGTTTTTATTATTTCAATATTTTGTTTAGCTAGGCTCTTGAAGACATCAATATCGCCGCGCCACAAATCATCATGTCCACAACATTTAGCTTTACGAAGGACAACTGGCGGTTCATCAAGTAAAGCATCTAGAATTCTGAAACTATCGTGGATAATTGATAATCCATTAAATCCTATATCGTTGAAATAATTGTAAGATGCAAAGAATGGGAGGCAACCTATAAAATACGCTGTTTCTCCAGTCTCAGCGACTTCAACCCCAGGCGGTATTACATACTCTGGTAAACTACTTTGAAGGTTCTCGTTTGCTTGTATTTTTGACGTAAGTGAAAAAATGCCGTCATGAGCTTCCTCGTATTTAATCGACAATGCCTGCATTTCTATTCTAGCATCTTTAACCATTTCTGGAAAATTAACATTCTGGGGACATTTTTCATAACAATAACCACAGGTAAGACAGGTCCAAAGATGACCTTCCTTTAGAACTTTTTCTCTATCACCAAGTAGAAGCTCATAGATATAAAGGCTCGGTTGATACGCCTCAAGAAAATATCCTAGCGGACAACAACCAGTACAGATTCCGCACTGATAACAGCCTTTTACTATTTCTTGCAGGATTTTTTCATCTTCAAATTCCATTTTGGTCGATGTCATAACTTCTACCCTCATAAGCGTTTAGAGCTATTCGTTTACCTTCTTTTTCTGAGCCAACTCTTTGATTGAGAAATAATAGTGTGGGGGTAAATTAGGCGATTTCTGATATTTTTCAATCGCAGCCTTTGAGTTTCGACTTTTCTTCCGCTTGGACAGTTTCTCAACTATTTCTACATTGATAGGCTTCTCATTAATCCTTAAATAGCCTTCTTTTACTGCATTTTCAAAGATTTTCTCTCCTATATTTGTCCGAACAATTGTAGTGGACCATCCTGAAGCAGATCCAATCGATCCAACTGAAATATCTGCCAATTCAGAAGTCAAATCTACACAATAATGACATGCTTCTCT
>JBHLOP010000017.1:0-6412 GCA_048940375.1 Promethearchaeota archaeon
TTAAAAAGGATCATTAACAAGATGTTAGCTAGCCATTGGATTAGAGGAGAAATTCAAGAAGAAAAGAAATTCATACGCAAAAATATATTCTTCGTGGGTTCTGTTACTAAGCCAAGAGATCTGATAATTGCTCGTGTTTGACCTTTCTCGTCCTCATACCTGTCATCCATCCCCGTCGTAGAAGGCGTCAGACCTCTGGGGTTCAGTCTCATGCACAAGAACGTGTTCTCCGCGTGGTGCGAGGAACAATCCGTCTTGTAATCAGAATATTTGCCTGCGAATATAAAAACTATGAACATGATTTGAAGCATATTATGACCTCAGCAGCAAATATGAGTTACATATCTGCTATATCATCAAGATAGAGATTGATCATTAAGAGTAGATGGTTTTTAAGCGAGGAAAAGCCATAAATAAGTGCCTCATTAATTTTGTTCAAGGTATGAGATTTATAGACATACGAATAGAGCGCGTAAAGAGAATCCTGACGTGTTTCGAGTTCCTTTTTTAGCGTGTCGAAATCTATTTTATCGAGTTCTGAGACACGGTAGCGGGAGTTTACCGTCCAGCGAAACTTCCGTGAGACACTGGAAGCAAGCTGGTCATAATATCGAAGGTTAGGAAGCAGGGGTATTTGTCTGTCTTCTATGTTGTAATTATGATGGTTTTTCGCCAGTTGATACACAAATTCATCAAAGATGGTGATCTCCTTGTAGATTTTGCTGTTATGGTTCTCAGTATGAACGAAATCATGGAGTAGCATGGCAATCAGTAATTTGTGCTGTGCTTCTGAAAGATTGGTGGGAAGCATTTTTCTGAACTTGATTTTTCTCGGAGTGTAACGTGGCTTTTTGTGGAGCCTTTTTACCTCTTTCCATTTTATTTGCCCCATACCTTCGTTAGTGAAACTTCCAAGACATTCAATGCCCAGTGCATCGTCCAGCCTGTTTTCAAGCACGATCAACTCGATGTCACCATACCATGCGCGATAAGTCTTCGGTGGGCTTCGTTCTCCTTTGGTGAGTTTACCGAATGGTCTGGGGCGACCATGAATGGTAATTACTCCATAATTGCAGGAAAATCGCCTTCTCCTGCTTACCACAGGGGTTTTTGTAATCCCTCGCAATATAAACCAGTTGTTTGTCATGTCTAATCATCTTTGCAGGTATTGCCCCAATAGATTCGGCACCTGTTTTACTCTCCTTCTGTTAGTTGTACTTTTATATCGTGTGATTGTATGGCTAGATTTCCGATCCAAACATTGATATTATCAAGTTTTAGCGGTTTAAAGGTCTCCTGCTCTACGATTTTCAACTTTCCATTTTCAGCATCAAATTTCCTTTCAATTACTACTTGTTGCGGTTCAACGTCAAGAATTTTGACATGACCATAACCTGCACTTCTACCCCCACCGTAATACTCAACATATAACAGCGATTCCACAAGGAATTTAGTTTCATCTTCGGTCAACTGCGTCACGTCAAGGGTGAACGTAAAGTAACCCGAGAAATAGGACTCTCGAAAATCTTGGATAGGAATTCGGTCATAAGAGAGGGCAATTCTGTTTTCACTGGCGATATGAACCTTTTGAACAGGGATTTCTGTAGTATAATCCTTATGACTGATAGAAGTAATAGGATCGGCGGAAACAATAACGCGTGATTTTTCTCTGAACGTGCCAAAAATGCGACGTATAATACAAGGTGGATCACAGTCACCCAGCGCGTGAAAACCTTGCGAGATGAGTTTTGTCCCATCTTTGAGTTCGTTTCTTTCAGAACTGTGACATACCTCTATACCGCGATCATGCGCTAAGTCCATACAGGCATGTCTCAGCATGCCACGTAAGCCTTTGAGATAATAAAGCTTGGTACTAAATGTTTTCGATCCGTTTATATAAGGAATTTCCCCTAATAACAACATGGTGGAATTTTTCTGTATGGAGGTATTTTGGGGCTTAGCTATAGATGTGAAAGCCCGAACCACTATTTGTTTTTTTGTTTTTTTCATTTTTCAACCTCACAATTTTACGCCTTATTTCTCATTACCTAAATTGACAGGAATGATTTCTCCATTACTTGAGTACTGAGGAATGATATTATCTGTCATGTTACATTTCGAATTCTTTTTCCGGCACACTTAGGAAAACAGATATATATGTTAACTTATATCTTTTATCTTATATATGTTGTGTGAAATAATAATACTTTTAAAGGAAAGGAGTGTATGTTTTATCGTATAAAGTATATGTGAAATTTGAAAATTTTATATAAAAACCATCTAGGTGATAGCATGGGAAGTGTTAGCGTGTCCATACCAGATGACCTTGAACAACAATTACGTGAAAAAGGCGTGAAAAAATTCGGCCTTAGAAGAGGATATTTAAGTAAAGCCGTAGAAGAAGCTATCAGGCTATGGTTAAAGGAAGATCAATAAAAAAACAAAGGCTGAATATTCTCTATTTACGAAATATATGAATTTTTAAATTCTATAGAAGCTCATCAAAACTTTTAACTGCTTCAAAGCGTGTCCTGTAGATAGGCACCTTTATCAGCAGAATTGGCAAGCAATGCGTAACGAGCCAGATATCCCCTTCTTATCTTTTTCTTGGGAGGTATCCATTCTTTAAGACGCTTTTGAAGTTCATCATCCGAGATAAGAAGATTTAGTTTTCGATTAGGTATGTCAATATCGATTAGATCAGCATTTTCAATTACTGCAATCGGTCCGCCTTCTGCAGCTTCTGGCGATAGATGACCTAGAGCGGGGCCTTTCGTACCACCGCTAAAGCGTCCATCTGTGATGAGTGCAACTTTATCTAAACCCATGCTTACTATCGCGGAGGTAGGAGCTAACATTTCCCTCATACCAGGACCACCCTTTGGTCCCTCATAACGAATTACAACAACTGAACCATTGGGAATGTTTTCACCTAAAATTGCCGCAAGAGCATCTTCTTCTGAGTCGAACACCCTTGCTGGTCCTTTATGAACCATCATGTCAGATTTAACGGCACTTTGTTTTACAACTGCCACCCCCAAGTTTCCTTTCAAAATTGCGTAACCACCTTCCTTATGCACGGGATCATCTATAGATCTAATTACGTCAGATCTCAATACTTTGGCATCTTTATTGTTCTCTCCGATTGTTTTGCCAGTCACAGTAATGGCATCAAGATGAAGTTTATTTTTAAGTACTTTTAGTATCGCAGGAACTCCTCCCGCTTCATCTATATCTTTTAGTGTATAAGGTCCACCAGGAACAGTATCGATAATATGAGGTGTGTCTTTGCTCAATTCGTCAAAAACCTCTAATTTTAATTCATATCCAACTTCCTTAGCTATTGCTGGAAGATGGAGTATAATATTGGAAGATCCACCAACAGCTAAAGCTAAACGAATTGCATTTTCAAAAGCGTCTTTTGTCATAATATCATGAGCTTTAATATCTTCTCTAATCAGTTTAATGATCTGACGACCACTTTGAAGAGCAGTTCGCTCTTTTCTTACATCAACTGCATGTTCAGTTGCACTACCCGGTAAACTGAGACCGAGAGCTTCTGTAACTAATGACATGGTATTCGCAGTATACATACCTGCACAGGAGCCGGGACCTGGACACGCTGCTTTTTCTAAGGCATCAGCTTCTTCCAAAGTCATTTTTCCAGATTTAACCCAGCCAGTTGCTAAGAAGGCGTCAGTTATTACTACTGGCTTACCCTTGAATCTGCCTGGCAGCATTGGACCCCCTGTAACCATTATAGAAGGTACATTAAGACGGGCAATTGCCATCAGCATACCAGGAACAATTTTATCACAACTAGCTAGACACACTAGACCGTTAAATCCATGCGCAGAAACCATCAATTCTACAGAATCTGCAATAAGATCACGACTAGGCAACGAAGACGACATACCGACGTGACCCATGGCAATACCGTCACAAATGGCGATGGTATTAAATTCAAATGGAACTCCACCAGCCTCGCGAATCCCATCTTTAACCTTGGCTGCAAGTTTGTTCAAATGAATATGCCCAGGCACGATCTCGTTCCATGAATTTGCGACGGCAATAAATGGTTTCTTAAAATCTTCATCAGTAAGCCCTGTTGCCCTATAAAGTGCACGATGATGTATCGACTCTATTCCTTCAAGTCTAGGTTCAATTTTTTCACGGTTTGACATCTCATTCACCAAAATATATCATTATCATAGGTTTTCTCATAAGAATCGCAAGGGTATTTAAATGCTTCATTAAGAATTCTTAACCACTTATATATGTACACTAGAAAAAATATATCGCCACATAAGAATACACATGACCTAGTTAACATTAGTCGTTTAATGTTAGTTGTAACTTAACATTATTTGTCCTTTTTCGAATTAAAAATAGGAAATCATAAAATCAAAATTTCAAAAACAAAAAAGGGAAAGAGAATCCCTTAAGCTTTTAATACGGCTTCAACAAGCGGCGGTGTGCATTGTACGTAGTTGACGGCCATGATATGAATGCCTGCAGCCTTTGTGGTCTTGTAGATTTCTCGGCAGAAATCGGTAAAGTATTCGATGTTAATCTCTAGATACTTTTCCTTCTTTTTCTGTTTGTCTTCAGTCTTCTTAGCTTCTTTAAACCTTTCCATAAGAAAATCTGGAACTGAGACACCAGGTATAGCTGTATTGAAGAACTTTGCCATACCGTAACTTTTGATGGGGAAGATACCAATAATACATGGAGTGTGTAGATATTCAATCTCTTTAAGCCATGTTTTGGCCTTTTCGATCTCGAATACGACCTGCGTCTGAATGAAATCCGCCCCATATTTTCCAAGACCAAGTGTTTTTCTTTCACACTTAAGTACTTCTGGTTCTAGAGGATTAGCATTTGGATTTCCTGCCATTGCAATATTAAATTTTGGTGGATTTTCTATTTCTAGATCTACTAAGTCAGTCCCATCGACAACCATCTTTCGAGCCATATACACTAGTCCAAGTGAATCAACATCATAGACTGGTAGCGCACCCGGATTGTCACCAAGGGTAGTATGGTCGCCGCTCAAGGCAAGAACATTCTTAAGGCCTAAAGAACCCGCAGCAAGCAAATCAGACACTAAAGCAAGTCTATTTCGATCTCTGACTGTACACTGATAAACTGCCTCCATGCCTGCTTCTTTCTGTACCATATAAGATGCTGCCAAGGGAGATGTGTATGCACATGACTTTGGATTATCTGTTACATTACAAGCAGTCACCCAACCTTTAAGTGCTCTCGCCTGCTCAATAACCTCATGTAGATCTGTGGTCTTTTCAGGTTCAAGCTCACCTGTAAAAACGAACTCGCCGGCATTAATCTTTTTCATTAGTTCAGAATACGCTTCTCTCATTGAATTCACCTCATCTTAGCATTACATCTTGAGGAGACGCTTTTACGCTCCAATCTCGTGGTAACGTTGGTTTCACAAATAAATCGAGTCTATCGAATTTCTTGAGTTGTTCGTAGATCAAGCACCATGCACAGTCCCTTTCATAGTTGCCGACTTCACATTTGCCCTCGGCATATCCGCCACATGGGCCATTAAGCAGACCCTTAGCACAGCGAGTTATAGGGCATATCGTGCCCGTTTCACCAAGTACACAATCGCCGCAGAGTTTACAAAGTTCATGGAACCGTCCAATCCTTTCCGTCTCCCCGAGGAAAACAGTATTGCATCCTGGCACAACAAATTTTTCCGTAACTTCTGAAACAACCTGAGCACCAGCACCGCAACAAAGTTCTAAAATGACTTCAGCGTCCTCAACATTTTGTTTTACTTCTTTCAAATCACGTTTGACAAGTCTAATATCGCATGGTTCCTCAAAAACATGAAAACCAACCACACGATCGCCAAGTTTTTCGACCATTTCTTTAACCTCTTCTTCGCCACCAGTCATACAACTTGTCGAACAAGTCCCACATCCTCCAACAAAAATCTTGCTATAGGGTTCACCGCTCGGTTTTTTTAGCATTTCTAAGATTTCTTCAACGTTTTTTTTGGTTGTTATAATCACATAATTCACCTCAAATCATGTCGGTATATGTGTAAAGTAAGATTCCTATAGTTGAATGATGTATAGAAAAAGGGTTTTTAAATTTAAAGTAAGAAACACCAAAAAATGTAAGAATCTTCCATTATAATTCATAAGACACAGGGGTTTACAAGTTAATTTCGATAAAAATAGTGAACATTAGATCCTCGAAAAACTACTGAACACAAAAATGAAGATTTTTATCAGAGGTTAGCTGGTTTTTCTTGGTCTGCCGCGGCGTGTTTTTGTAGCAGTTTCTTCAGAGTTCTCTTCTTCTTCAGAGTTCTCTTCTTCTTCAGAGTTCTCTTCTTCTTCAGAGTTCTCTTCTTCTTCAGAGTTCTCTTCTTCTT
>JBHLOP010000017.1:6512-17147 GCA_048940375.1 Promethearchaeota archaeon
CTTCTTCTTCAACTACTTCCTCTTTTTTACCCTCTATTTCCGGAAATGCACGAATCATTGCAACTTTTATGGCACTTAATTGCTTAGAGAGGTCCTTGGTTAGTGCTTCTATATTATTCTCAAAGTCGCTTCTTGGTAAGATTATTCTTTCAATTGCCTCCAAACGACTCATAAGTTCTGTAGGAGGCGTCGTATCGCGCTTATTTAGTTCGTTAATAGCAGTCTCCAGTTCACCTATGCGTTTTGAGAGACCATCGAATTGTCCAATCACACTATCAAAGTATGCTATCTTTAATTTTTCAACTTCTGAGCTAATTTCACCTAGTTTTTCAGTAGAACTCTGACCCATTTCTTTTAGAATTTCGGATTGGTTATCAATTTTTTCAACAAATGTATCTTTGTTGTCAGCAACTGACTTGGCTAGTCCAGCATGTAGTCCTGTAACATGTTCCGTCAATGTGTCCTGCGTACTCTTTATACTATCAATTTTTTCATTTAGAGGCCCCATTGCTTCGACAAAGTCTTTTTCAAGTTTCTCAAATCTAGCTGAGAAATCTTGTTTCATTGTCTGTAGAATTTCATCTACGGCAGCTGGCAACGCATCGATCTGCTCTTGAACAATTTCTTTTGTGTTCTTTGTTTCAGTTACCATAGTTTCAACATTGCCAGAAATAAACTCTTTTAAAATTCCTATGTTTTGAATAAGTTCTTCCTTATTAACTTCTAGCGCCTGTAAATTGTTATTGCTTGTATCTTCAAGTTTTTTTCCCAGTTCATTAAGATTGGCGTCAAGTTTTGCAGGAACATCGTTGATTAGATCATTTAGTGCTTCAAGACTATCAATTGATTTCTTGGCATCCGTCTCAGTAATTTTCTTAAGTTCTTTTATACTATCAAGAACCTCCTTATTTAATTTTGAAATATCCTTTGAAAGGTTCGCATAATTTTTATCAAGAGACGAGATATCTTTAGTTAGAGCCTCATGCTCTGTTGTAAGTGTTACTTGGCTATCATGAAAATCTTTGAATATCTGAGTAAGCGAATTGGAGAGCATAACAAAATTAGATTCATTCTCCTCCAGTTTATCCTTCTCTTCTTTTTTAGGGTTATCTGCCATTTGTTTCCCCCTTCTAAGAATTTGTACATATTTTTGTGATGATTTATAATCTATTTGACAATTACAATATAAGTATTCACTAAACTGCAAAAAAGCTTTGTTATTACTATATATAAGACTAAGATACGATATCTCAACATAGTATTAATAGAATCACAATTATTTTCTACAAATCTGTTGTGTTTTTAGAGATCAGTATAATATCGAATCTTGAAAAAACAATTAATTATAAAATGTAGATTTACGCAACAAATTTGTTTAGGAAATATGAAATAAATAGTAGGTAAATAGAACTATTTATATGCCTATGGCATAAAGTAATACTATTTATTGCAATCCTAATAAAAAGGAGGAGAGGTATAATTGCGCCCTCCATGTGAAACGATTGTGAAATATATTTTGCCAATGATTCGTGCATTTCTCGCAAAAGAGCTTGTTGAAAACCAGGGTATGACACAAGAAGAAGCAGCAAAAAAACTCGGACTTACTCAATCTGCTATTTCAAGATACATCAAAGAACAACGTGGATTAACTGATTTCAGCAAAGATGAAGAGTTAATTAACTCAATTGAAGAGTTTTTCACGAAATTTAAAGATAATGAACAAAAAATAAGTGAAGTCGCACAAAATATATGTGAAGTCTGTTTAACTTTGAGGAATAAACCAAATCTTACTTGTTTTCCTAAATCGGAACAAACGAGATAAAAGGCGCGGGGAAAAGAAGAGACGGAGTTTAATCGGCAAAGTTCAACAATAGTTAATACTTCTTATACAAACCTTACTTCTACGGGTATGCCTTGTCTTACACTCCCAGTCACGATACAATATCTTTCGAATATTTCCTTGCATCTGTCGATTTTGTTTTGAGGAGTACCAGGTTCTAAAGTGGGTGAAATCTCCACCTGAATACTTTGTATTCTCCAATAACCGTCCTTATTACGCCTAATCGTTCCACGTACTTTTGTTTTTATGTTTTTCACTTCTAATCTCGACTTTCTAAGACAAAAAGTAAGACTTGCACTTAGACAAAATCCAATTGCTGATGCTAGAACACGTGAGGCACTCGGTCCCTTGCCTTCACCTCCAATGTCTGGCGGTTCATCAACAACAAATTCATCTACATCAGGCAACTTGAAATCCACTTCAAACTGAAATGGAGGATTCTTAAGTTTAAGATCAATTTCGAAATCCATATGTCCATCCTTTGAGTTTTCACTCATGTAATCACCTTTATAGCGACAATATTTTTACCAATATCTACTACAATCAAGTTTAAACCATTAAGTAGGGAAAATTTGGCATAATTTAATATAGAATGTTTATTAATTGATTGTCTATTTATTGGAAAAACATGAGGCGATAAAAAATGAGCAATGAATTGAGAGCGATCGTAATAAATGAAAAGGATAATGTTGCAACTTTAATATCAGATGTTAAAGCAGGGAATACCGTTATTGTCAGAATGGGAGACAAAGAGGAAAACATGACAGTAACTCAAGATATTAAATTCGGTCATAAGTTTGCTATTAAACCAATTGCAAAAGGAGAAGATATCATTAAGTATGGAGAGATCATTGGACGCGCTACAATTCCTATTAGCATTGGCGAACATGCACATGTACATAACATTGAGAGTTTGAGAGGCAGAGGAGATATAAAGGAGGCATAGTTTTGGCTGAATTTTGGGGCTATAAAAGAGAAGATGGTCGGGTTGGCATCCGAAATTACGTAGGAGTCATGTCAAGTGTTACCTGTGCGAACAGTGTTGTACAAAAGATTACCGATGCGGTAGAGGGCACACTTCCAATAATGCATAGGGAGGGTTGTGCCCAAATTGGAGTGGATTATGAGCAAACAGTTCGAACATTAGTGGGTTTGGGAACACATCCTAACTTAGCTTCTATTTTAGTTGTCGGTTGGGGTTGCGAGAACGTGCTTGCCAACGAACTCGCCGCAAAAATTGCGGAATTAAGAAAATTTCCAGTAGAATGGTTTATTGTTCAAGATTCGGGCGGACTACTAAAAAGCATCGAAAAAGGTTCTGCAATTGCTCAAAGAATGGCTCTAGAAGCATCAGCACTAAGAAGAGAACTTGCAGATCTCAAAGAACTAGTAGTTGCACTTCAATGTGGGGGTAGTGATACAACTTCAGGAATTGCTGCAAATCCAGCAGTTGGTGTGATGTCAGATATGATCGTCAAAGAAGGCGGTTCAGTTATATTATCAGAAACTACGGAAATAATTGGAGCAGAACATATTTTGGCGCGAAGGGCAATAAATGAAGAAGTTGGCAATGACCTTATTAAAATAGTAAAGCGCTTTGAAGAAAATGCTAAGCATATGGGCGTTGACATACGCGGAAGTCAGCCAACAGCGGGAAATATTGCTGGAGGACTTAGTTCTATTGAAGAGAAATCCTTAGGAGCAATAATGAAAGCTGGAACCACCGCACTGCAAGAAGTCTTAGACTATTCATACCGTCCGACAAAGAAAGGACTACTCGTTATGGATACACCAGGACGTGATCCTGAATCCATAACTGGCATGTTTGCAGCAGGCGCTCAGATGATGGTTGTTACTACTGGCCGTGGAATCCCCACGGGATCTATGTTAGTACCTACACTCAAATTGACAGGTAATCCGAATGCACAAAAAATTAGTGAAGAAATCATGGATATTGATGGGTCTTTAATCGTTCAAGGAAAGAAAACTATAGAAGAAACTGGCACGGAACTATTCGAAGAAATACTTGCTGTTGCTTCTGGAAAGAAAACCAAAGCGGAAATTCTAGGTCTTGACGAATTATCAATCTTGAGAGCGGGTCCGACTTTGTGATTCTTCACTTTCTTCCTTTATTTTTAGTTTAAAGCAGCAATATGGAAATTAAAGAGATAACACAACTTCTGCTATAGATGTTAGCGCATCCGATTTTTCAAGTTCGTTTGGAAGTTCATTTGAGACTTCTAGTGCTTGATAAAGAATGAGATTTGTACGATTTTTTTCATTACTCTGAGCAAGTAATTTTGCTATATTAGTTAAAGCAAAAGCAAGTTCCTTTGGTGCTTTGATTTCGTTAACTAATTCTGTTAGTTCTGCAATTAAATCATTAAATTTACTCTGAAGTCCGAGTTCTAAACATCCTTTTGCCACATACAGAAGTGAAAATATTTTTTCAAAAACGTTAGAAATCAAGTTTAAAAATGATCTCGTGCCGTCTAATAAATCAACAACCTCTTTTTTTCGTTCAAGTGAATGTTCTATCTGCGCAATATCCATAAGAAGATATATTGAGCTTTTCGGATCTTTTATTTCCGCCACCAACTCATAGATTGAGTTCACAAGAAAAATATCTGTTATTGATGAACTCTTTTCTATCAAAATCTCTGCAAAAGTTATCGCTGCTGTTTCGCGTACTAGTTTGTTTCGAATAGATTTAACTGTCGCAATAGCTTTTTGTAGTATTTCTTGAAAAAATGATTTAGAAAACTGATCCCCAATGTTGAGCGCTGAAATTATATGATTTAAGGCAAAAGCTCTTAGCATCATATTTGACAATTTTTCAATTGCTTCAACAATCTCTTGAATTACAGAGAGTTTATCATTGGAACTTAGTTCGTTTAGTGCTTCAATGATACTTTGCCATGCCAAGTTCAATAATTTCTGATCTGTTATGGTATGAGCTGCTTCGACAGCTCTTAAGAGTTGCTGTTTTGCCTTATTGAGTTCATTTAATTTTATAAATGCTTTTGCAATGTATGAAAGCGCCACAGATCGTTTTGAAGATTCCTCAATTTGTTCAGCGTAATTAGTTGCTTTTTCAATTATTTCTTCAGCTTGTTTTTCATTTTCCATCCTTAGCAAGGTAAATGACACGTCAATCAATGCGGTTGTAAGCGATGATATTTCAGATAATTTCATTAGAGACTCAAGAGCTTTTGAAATTCCATTTTGATCCTGATGAGCTTCAGCATAACTCAAAAATGCCTTTGCAATTGAGATTAAAGCGATAAAGTAGAATGAGGAAACTTCAATTAAATCAAGATTTTGTTGTGCTTGTTTAATTAATTCAAGATCATCGAAAGCAGCGCTCATATCGCATAAAACAGTAATAATTTCGCTTATGATTTCAAATCGATACGATTTGCTAGTAATTTCATCAATTGCGGGTAATATATCGTTAATAAGTTTCAGCGTTTTGTCTTTTCCTAAGAGATGAAAAAATATCTTTAAAATGTCTACGAGATTATAGAACTTGTTATAAGGGAGATATATTGATTTTGCAATATTTATTGTTGATTCCAGTTTTTTGATATCATTTGTAGCTCTAACTGCTTTAACTGCAGTGCCTATCAGACTTTGAATCAAGCTAAGTTGTTCCAAATCATTAGGCATCTGTTCAGCTAGACTTAGTGCTTGATTAAAAAACTCTTCACTTCTTGTATCATTTAATTTCAAAAATTGTTCTGAAATACGTGTTAACGTAATTGCTTGAGTATAAGGTGATTTGAGGGAGTGTACAGAATCAAGAAGGGTATTAAATAGCTTTTCCTTCTCAGACAATAAAATAACCTCCAAAGTTTTCAATTATCAAAAATATCTGTAAAAAAAACATTCAACCTGCAATTAAAAGTTTTTATTAAATCTCTTTCTGGATCGAACTAAAACAGTAGAGATCTCAAAAATCGATATGTTTTAATATCAAAATTTCTATTTTCTCAAATAATTTGTACATGAACTAACTACAAATGAAAACTACATAAGAGAAAAGGAAAGACACGCTTTCCAATATTAAACAAAGGAAAAACGATATTTCCCATCTTTAAAAAATAAAAACAAGGAGATGACAAAGCTGGCCAAGGACAAAGCTTATGGAGGCATTATCTTTATTGTCTCGATCTTAATCCTACTAGGCTATTCATACTGGGCAATTATTCTACCACTCTTTCCAAGCATTTCACTAACTGCGTGGATTCCATTCCTAACTGCTGAAAACTCAATCTGGGCGATTCGGATCCCTGTTTATATTGCTGTTTTAGTTATCCTACTTATTGCAGCATGGATCGGCTGGACTATGGCAACAACACCAGCACCCGCACCTATTGATGCAGAAGACTTTGAAGAAGAATTTGAAATGGAAGAATCAGAGGATTAAGTATTCTGAGACTAAAGCCATTACACTTTTTTTATTTTTATTATTGTTTTTTCATTTTTGGCTCATTTCTAGAGCACTTGCATTTAGTCATCATAATATTCTTCTGATGATGTCTCAGTAGAAGTAGTGTCATAATGCTTTTTCTTACGCTGCCAACTACCTCCTTCTCGTCCCATCATGAAATAAAATTCAGCTGCTGTTATTTCATCAGATTCTAGAAGTTCATCTAAAGCAATTTCATCATAAATTTCCCCAGCTGGACCTTTTTCAGAACTACGGGCATCATCTAGAATTATTTTCACTTGTTTGAACCGATCAGATAATTGTACAGATGCTTTTTCGTTTCTTTCTTTTAAATTATCCAAAATCATGCTTCGAATTGTTTCAATCGGAGTTTCCATAGTAGACTCCTTTACTACTTCATCAATAACTTCAATCGCTATGTCAGTTGAAACATCGACTTTTAGTAATAAATCAAATAACTGTTGCCAGAATGGCTGTCGTTCTTTTGGGGTTTCTGTCATCAAATAATTCTCCAATGGTTTTTTCATATTTAGATAGAAATTACAAATGTTTCCTGTTCTGTTTTTACGCTGATTTTAGCATCGTTTCCTGGTCGAATCAATGCATGGATTCTATATTCTTTTTTTAGGCTATCGGGAGCGTCCTTGATTTTATACTCACCTTCATCCAATCTAATCATTTTCAGAGATTTAATGGCAAGTAGATCCATCAAACGCTCTTCAGTTTCATATATGGCGAGATTAGAACCAAGTTTACCATTCCAGCAAACAACGAGAACATTTTTTTGATCTTCATCTATTTTATGAGTCCGTGAAAATACCATCCAGTTTTGAAGATCGTCGGGTAGTTCACCTACATCTGTATAGTTGTCAAAAGAATATCTAAACGGTTTTTGTGGAATCTTTCTTTTTTCTTTAATTAGTTTAAAATGAACTACAAACTCACGCCGATCAGCCTTTTCAGCTAACTCTATCGCTTGCTCAATAAACTCATCGATATTAGATGAGTCTCCATGTTTGGTCAGCGTTTTACTGATGAGATTGAGATCTTTTAAGGCAAACGCTGTACTAACTGCTTTTGAAAGATAAATTGATGCGATTTCTGAGTCAGCTAGACGATATCTCTCATCCCCATAATTCAAGAGGATATCTATCAGCTCTTTTCTCATATCTTCCGCACGTTCGATCGCATCTTCAAGAATATATTCTGCCTCTTCAAAACTCCTTAGATCAAAATAAGCATCAGCTATACCAATGAGGCATTTTATTTGAAGCCATACAAAATTAAAATCTTCAGCTAGTCTAAGTGTATTTGTAAAATAAATAATCACCTGTTTTAGTCGAAATATAGATTGCCATGATAAGGTTGATTCTTCTTCCTGTGGGGTATGTTCTAAAGTAGACATGGCTCTAGCTAAAAGGTATTGCGCCTCAGCATGGAAATTTTTTTTCTTAGAGAGGAATAACAATGATAAGTCAACCGATTTTTCGAAATTACTTAATACAAAATTTAAATTGCCAGAAAGACCGCTAGTAATCCCCGCCAAGACATAAACAGGCACATAAAGATGTGCAACAAACTTCATTAGTGAAAGGCGAACACTCTCATCTTTTATTTTTGGGAGGGTTAAAGACAGAGCTTGATGAAAATCATTTAGAAGAGGCATTATCATTTGAAACGCGTCGGCATAGTTCGAAGATTCGATCAATGACTCTATGGTGAGGTATTCAACATTCAAACGCCTAATTTGATCTAAGAGAGGCACGAATTCGAAAAATCGAGTTATCTTATCAAGCGTGAAGACATTTCCTGGCTTTAGATATTCTTGAATTTCATCGGGAGGAATACCAGCAATTTCCAGGGGACTCAGTGGTTGAGCTCGAAGTTCTTCGATAAATAGAAGTACTTCACTTAGTAGATTTTTCATTTTTTCAACAGAATGCATTTTAAGTTCTTCCGAAGATACTCAGTTATTATTCCTCAATCGCTTAACAATGAGCTACTGGCGTTTAAATTCTGGAAAATAGATTCAGAGAGAACTTAGAAGTTCTCCCAATTTCTTTGCAGCGTTTTTTGATTTGAAATAGGTTACACAAGTAAGGTCTTTATTGCAGTCAACAAGCTCCAAACATACTTGTTCCTTGAAAATTGTTACTATTGCCTTCATATCCTTATCTAATTCTACTTCACGTTCAACTTTTTTTTCACTCATATAATCACCTTCTTTAGATATAATAACTTAATACAGGAGGTTTTCGGGCGATTTCTTCAACAAAAGCATCCAATTCTGGTATCCCTTGAAACCGAACTTTTTCATTGATGATCGTTGTAGGTACTGCAGATACGCGATATTTTACAGCAAGTTCTGGTAGCTCCGTACTATTAATAATCTCGGAGGTTACCTTTCCTTCGGAAGCAACCGCGAGTTGGTTAGACATAAATACAACTTTTGGGCAATAAGGACATGAACTGGTCGTTATTACTTTGACAGTAGCTGGGTCTTTTATTCCTGTTAATTTTGTTTTTTGTTCTTGTGTTACTCTTGTCCCCTTTCCTCCTCCTGCCACTAGTTTTAGAGTATTAGTGAAAACACGTCGTTCCAATCCTACAGGTAAGCCTACATATTTGATGTTATCTCCAATTAAAATCGTTGGAACACCAGAAATATTGTATTTTTCGGCAAGTTCAGGATTTTGATCAAGGTCGATGACTTCAAGATTTATCTTGAGTTCATTAGATAAGTTTTTAGTATCTAGGTTTACTAAACTCAGCGCATCAGGACAGAATGGACATTTTCTTTCATCTCTAACAAAGACCTTTACATTAACGGCATCCATCATAAATCTCCTCCTATTTTAATTATTTGTCGTCGAATGAATCCCAATAAGCAAGAGTGTACGTTTCTCAATAAGATTCTCAACCATTATAAACTCAGGTTCCATTTTTCTATATGTTAAAATTAAAAAAACATTAGCCTAGTAATAAAGTTTAAGCTCTTGGCAGTATGAAGAAAAGTTGATTCCAAAGCATTGACAAGAAAATTATTGCTCAATACGGTGAGTTTAGTGGGGTTCATTAAAATAAATGAGCGTAGATTAAATGGTAAATAAAAAAAATGCAAGATCTGTTGAACTCAAAGTTAAAGAGGCTTATCCACAAGATATTGGCAAGTTTAAGGTTCGTATTAATGACGACATCTTAAAGATCTTGGGAATAAAAAGCTCAAGCGGAATTGTTGGGCTATACGGTAGGAAAGCTACTGCCGCGATTGTGCGACCCTTGTTTCTATCAGAAACAGTTAAAGATGCAATTCGCATGGATAGATTTATTCGAAAAAATTGTGGAGTGTCCATAGGAGATTATGTTTCAGTAAGGCGAGTGAACCCAATCCCTGCACAGAGTGTATCATTCCGTTTAACAGCAGTTCCACTGCGATCAGATGATTTTAAGCAAATCCTGAAGCGAAAATTGATGGGGATACCTATATCGCCTGGAGACATAATTGTTGTTCAACTTGAAAAAAGTAAGATCCCATTAGTTGTATCTCGTTTGCAACCAACAGAATTTTGTTTTATAAGAGACACAACTTCAGTAGACTTTATTGAGAAACTACAAGAAGAAGAAATTGAGTCTGCTGGCAGTCTAAATAAAAGAAAACAGGTTATTGAAGACATTTTGAAGAAGTTGGAATCGAAATTTGATCAAGGAAGTATAGGTGCAGAAGAATTTTCCAAACTGTACGAACAATACAAAGAGGAGCAGATGTTTATCGAATTTCAAATAAATGAAATGATGGAAAATCAAGAAACAGAAATGCCAATGACAATTCCTCAAGAAGAGCCAATGAGTTTAATGTTCTGTCCGCATTGCGGTGTAAAAATCCCTCTAGATTCTTTGTGGTGTCCTAACTGTGGAAACAAAATTGAGGCCTTCAAATAAGAAAAATTCAAGTATGCCTATTTTAGAAAATTCAAAGAAAAGAAAAAAGAGGAAGTTAGTCGATTCCCTCAGCCGCTCCAATTTCCTTTAATTCCTTTATTAGGAGATCCACCGCTTCATGTACTTCTTCTTCGCTCTTGGCACCTGTGCAAACAAGTTTTCCTGATCCAAAAATAAGAATAACAACCTTTGGAGTACTCATTCTGTAAATTAGCCCGGGGAATTGTTCGGGTTCGTATAAACTGTTCTCTAATGTAAGTGCAATGGTTTCTAAATTGATAGAAAAATCCAAAGTGACAGATGCCACCATATTCTGGATTTTTACTTTCGGAGGGCTATTTACGTTAATATCAATACTTCTTAACTTTTTTACAAGCGTTTCTATTGCCGCATAAACGTCTTC
>JBHLOP010000216.1:0-4042 GCA_048940375.1 Promethearchaeota archaeon
GCTATTCTTGCGTTCTCAATCTTAATGGAAGGAATTAATGCACCTGCTTCTTCTCTATAGTCCTGTGATATGTCAGAAATACCATTTAATAAATCAAAAACATGAATTCCAATCATTGCATTTTTAATAGGATGTTTTATTTCACCGTTTTCAATAAGGAAAGCCTCTGATAAGAGCCCTGAGAGTCTTCCACTTACAGGGTCTGGTGAATCGTGCAAAGCCAAAATAAAAATTCCTTTCTTTGTTTCACTTATTAGTGTATCAAGGCTATGCTTACCAGGCGTTATTCTTAGATTATTACATGAAATTTGTGGCAATGTGTTATATCCAGGTCGCATAGAGTTTCCGGTACTTTGTATAGAATCTTTTTTGGCAGTATATGTGTCATAGAGATAGGTACGTAATATTCCCTTTTCTATGATTTTTTGACGAGTTTTTGGATTTCCTTCTCCATCAAATGGCAAACTCCTAAACCCTGCGGCAACAAGTCCATCATCGATAATTGTGAGATGTTCAGTAGCAATAGTCTTTCCTTTCATATCTACTAAGTATGTTCGCTTTTGTTGGACTGCTTCTGCGTTCGCGGCAGTTCCAATAATGCTGAAAAAAAGTGGATAGACTGCATTTTGAAAGAGTATCACTGGTACGCTCATGGTTTCTACTTTCTTCCCACCGAGCATATCATAAGCTCGTTTAGCAACGGTTTCCCCTAACCACTGTGGTCTTAGGTTTTTCAGCTGTCTACTGCTTGACAAATCAGAATTAGATGCTACTTCACCTTCTTGATTTTTTGCAATTGCTGAAGCCGAAAGCAATGCAATTGTGCTATCCGAACTACATTCACTACCTAGCGAATTCATTAATACACGCTGTTCCCGTCTCATAATAACTGTCCCATCAAGTATAACAGAACTAGAATTGGAATTCTGAAGCCCTGCATCTATAATCTGCTGTCCAATATCTATTACTTCTTCAGCTGAACTATTCGCAATATGATCATCGTATAGATCTTGTACATTAGGAAGCGGTTTCGGATCTGGTAACGACTCAAAATCAGGATCTGGACTCCCTAATTTCATTGATGATACTGCGGCATTAACTATCCTTTCAATTTCTTCAATCTCACTAAGTGAAGCGGTATATGAGAAACCATAGCGACCTGCTGTATCGTAAACTCGTACAGCTAAACCACTGTCATCAATGTTACTTACAGTCTTTATTGCATTTTTAGCGAATAATAATCTTTGACTAATTATGTTTTGCACAAAAATCTCCGCTTGGTAGACTTTATTTACTGCAAATTTCAGAGCCCTTTCTGCACTCGCGAACAAATCGTCCAAATTATCCACAGTATCACCAGCCAGTTTGCAATAAAGCCAGAGTTTTTAAATATTTATTTGATGTTATGACACTAACATATAACTTTGTGTGAGGCATATGCATTTCATGCATTATTTATTAATCGTTGTCCCCCCGCAATCAGGGCCTCTTGGCGATGTTCTAAATTTCATTTATTGGGTCGGCTCCCTTGTATGCTTCCAATGGGAAGTTGCAACGTTTAGGGTAGGAGCATATTACTTACCAGTATGTTCTGGATGTTTAGGAATTTATAGTGGGGCGTTGATCGGATTTGCCAGCCTTCCTAGATTGTCTAATCTGTCAAAACAATTATTTCAACTTAAATTTGCAATCCCTCTACTATTACCTCAGTCAGTCTATTTCTTTATCTTGAATTTTGAACGGTTCTTCCTTCATTCCTATCCAATTCCAGGGATAAAGGAAATTTATTTCGTAATGGGATTACTTTTTGGTTTTGTCCTATGTAATATTGCTTATAGACTAGCAATTTTAGAAGATGAATTTCACCCCGCCTTTGATCAACATCTTATTAAATTTGTAGAGTATATTGGCTGGATATTTCTTCCTGGTGTTCTAATAGGCATCGCCAGCATAATGCTTGGCCTTGCTATATTTGGATATGCAGTTGATATGCTTCTTCTGGTTCTTGGAAGTCTTTCTTTTATTATAGGAATTGGAATTCTTTTAATTTTAATTGCTGGCTTCTCTCTTAGATTTGCAATTGGTATAAGCAAGACTTGTTATGATTATTGCACTAAAGATCGATCTAACTGATAAATTAACGAATAATCGTATATTTTTTAGTCTATGAAAACGATAACTTATCATTTAATGCTTTAAGTTCTATAATGAAATTAAATTTACAGTTTTGTTAATAATAAATTTACAAATCCAGGTCAGTGTTGCACTCCTGCATGATAAATTAAGTCGATTTCGACAAAAAGGTATTAAGCTGTTATATATTCACGTATCACACACCTTTGTTTAAATCAGCGCGCGCGATCGTATTGACATAAAGCTGTCTATAGAGCTATAGAGTAATAATGAGCTATATAACAAAGTGAACATTTTTTTAGCAAAAAAAGGCTTAAATAGTTTAAACTATAAGGTATGGATGGCAACTCGTGATCGATATAGAACCTTAGCCTGAAAAAAATACTGACACAAAGAAACATGGTGAAGAATCGGCCCGGAACTATGAAGTAAGTGTGTACGGCCGGACAGTACGCTGGAAGGAGAAGGGAAAAATCGAGAATGAGCCTCAAAGGAAAAAACGAACAAAGGTGAAGTGTAAACGGCTGAGAGGTCGAGAACACGCGCAATGTAAAAGTTGCGTAACCGGAGCGAGTGGAAACCGTCGGGGCACAGCGGGTTGCCACTTTTCTTTTGGGTTAACTTAAAAATCAGACAATAAGCTAGTTTTGTGTTAGAAAATAATTAAGTTAAGATATCGCTGATGATAAGCGAGCAGCAGAGTTCTTTATGAATTATTTTAAGGTCAAGTGACTGCGCTTCTTTTACACCAGCATCGGTGATATAAGCAATGCCATTTATACCAGCTCGAATGGCTAGAATATCCGTTTCTTCTTTATGGTATCCTTTTGGCCTGGCGCAGCCTAACATAACTGGTTTGTCCTGAAACGTCAAACGTGCTATCGTGATAATTTTGGCAATGGTTTCAGGTGATGGTGGTGTGACATTCTCCATGGGTGTTCCTTCTAGGGGCATTAATGCAACTATCACAATGGCATCAGGGTCATATTTTGACAGCATCTGCAAAGCTTCGATTTCGCCGTCTAAAGTGCCATAATTAAGACCAACGACGACATGTGGTACAATTGGAATATTAAATTCCTTAAGAAGTCTAATCGATTCTTCATATTTCTCGGGTGTTGCGTTTATATGGTACACTGTTTCAATTGTGTCTTGACTAGCGATAACATCAAGCATAGCGGCATCAATATCTGCATCTGCAAGAATTTTCGCTGTCTCCCTGTCGATGAGTCCTGTATGAACAACGACTTTTAATCCAAAACGTTCTTTTATTATCCTTAGAGCATTCGCATACTTTAAAAGAGGGACAAATCCGTGTTTGTTTGCGCCTCCACTAATTAAAACACCCTTAGAACCCTTTTTGCTAAGTTTTTCACATAATTGAATTAATTCATCAGGAGAGCGTGCGGGTTTCATAGATTCTAAAATTTTTGATTGACAATGATCGCAGTTAAGAGCACATGCGGTTCCAGTTATGCTTATAGGTACAAAGGCGTTCGGAGACTCCTGCTTAAAACTTTCTATTTCGTAATGCACAATATTGGGAGCATAATTCCATAATACATTTCCGAAATTTTTTCTGCGAAGATTAAAAGCATCATCAAGGTATTTTTTTAATTCTAAGGAACTTGCGTTCAGAAGCATCTTTGCTTGTGACATTGAAAATGTTGAATTGATAGTGATAATCGCACATCCTTGTTATGTGATAAGCCAAATAAGATTAGGAATGACGGTATCGAGATAGAATAAAACTATTTCCTTTGTTCAATAGAAGCATTTGGATTAAAAGAGAATGTAAGATACACATTAAGTCTTTTAGCTTCTTGTTTTAAAAAATCAAGTTTTTCTGGTTTTTTTGAAGGGTATTTCTGTTGTCCTTTGATCTTTATACGAAAAACAGCTGATAATT
>JBHLOP010000217.1:0-4039 GCA_048940375.1 Promethearchaeota archaeon
ATTTTAAAAAAACTTAGCAATTTTGAATTACGAACACATCTATTCGAAGAAGTTGAACCAAATCCGACTAAGGAAACCGTTCTAAAGGCTGTTAATATTTTCTTGGATAATGAATGTGAGGTAATAATAGCGTTTGGCGGAGGTAGCGTTATTGACGCAGCAAAGGCTGTTGCACTTATTTCAAAATTAGGAGGTCAAATTGAAGACTACTTTTTTCCAAATATTGTTGAAAAAGAAATATATCCGGTTATCGCAATTCCTACGACATGTGGCACAGGAAGTGAAGCAACTAGATATGCAGTTATAACAGATAATGATGAAGGATTAAAAAAAACAATTTCAGGAGATCCACTTATTCCTAGAATTGCAATACTTGATGTAAACAATTTGAAGCATATCCCTAAAGAGGTTTTTTCCAATACAAGTGCTGATGCCTTTTGTCATGCAATCGAATCATTTGTGAATATTAAATATACACATCTCTCGGATCTGTTTGCTAAGGAATCAATCAAATTTGCCTTTGATAATGTTGTTGAGGCATACGAAGGAAACGAAGATAGCAAAGAACGTATGTTATATGCCAGTCTTTTAGCTGGAGTGGCAATTAACTTCTCTGGTTCAACTGTAGTTCATGCCCTTGGATATTATTTGACCTCGAAACACGGAATTCCTCATGGATTAGCCAGTGTCGTATTCTTGCTACCTGTCTTAGAATACGAAAAAGACAGCATTTCTGATCGGATCAATGAACTTGCATATACAATGAGGCTCAAACAGACAGATCCCGAATACTTTATCAATGCTTTAAGTCAGATATTTCATGAAATTGGTATAATTAGATCTCTTTTAGACCTAGGTATCGGATATGAGGAGAAGGAACATATTATCAGGAACGCTCTTTTATGTTCAAGAAATCTTGACAATAACCCAGTAAAACTTGAGGCAAAAGACTTGGCAACAATTGTTGAAGCGGCGTATACTCGATGATAAAAAAATGGTAGAATTTGCTAATGATATTTCATATAAGAACTAGTATTCCTGCTAGATCAACTAAAATAGTATAAAATCGTGCAAGTATTGAGAAAGCTGATGAACTAGCGGCTTCTTGTCCAAAGACTAAAGTGAAGATAATTACAATTCCTGATTCCTGTAATCCAAGACCTGCAGGTGTAATAGGAACAAAAGAAAGTGCAGTAAGAAGTGGGTGAATCATTACAAAGCCAAAATATGAAATTCCAGTTATGTTAAGCGATAGTGCGATTAAATACCATTGAAGTCCTTTAAGAAGCCAAGATACCGATGTAAGGACTATTGCATGTGGAATCACCGGTTTTATTTTTTGGCCTTGTGATTGAAAGTCAGAAAACTTAGGTAGCAGCTTTGCTAATATTTTTCCAATTAAAGGAATCTTACATAACCATTGGACAATGCCTTCAGCTTTTTCAGACCACACGATCACACCAAGTATTACCGCTACAATAAATAGGAATGTGGTTCCAATAAGCAATAAAATAAATAGAATCTGATTCTTAATATTGAAACCAATGAAGATTAGTCCGACTCCACACCCAAATACCTTAATGAAGAACTCCAAAGACTGAAGACCAATGATTGCAGATAGACTTGAAGAATAGGCAACATCAGCTCTTTTTTTAAGGAAGTAAGGGACTGTGAAATAGCCGACGCGTCCAGGAGTTACATCACTATAGAGCATGCCCCCAAGATGACAAAGAAAAACTTGTAAGAAAGGAACCTGAATACCCATATATTTTAAAACTAAGTTATATCGAAATGCTAACACTAGATTATCCACAATATAAAATAAAAGTGCTAAGATGAAAAGAGATAAAGTTATATCGGCAAGTTCGTTAAGAAAATCACTCCATCCCACTTGCCAGAAGAGAAGTATAAGGATTGCAATACCTAATAGCGCTTGTAGTATAAGATTGCGTTTAGAAGAGATTACATTTGACAAAAAATCTCACCGATTCTAAATAGAGTTTTATGAATGAATAGTGTGAGAGGCAACATCTTATTTTTAAATTTTGGGACAGATAAGGATGACATAAATCTGAATTATTGCATATTGATGCATGATTTTGATGAAAGATCAATTGCAAAAAATTACAACTTCTCGAAAAACGCAATAAACTTGACATAACAAGAAGTGTCTACTTCTTTTTCGTTTTGAACAATGTAAAAAGTCAATTTTAGGTCTTTTAGATTCTTTCTAATTCTTTCAATTAGATGAGAAATGTCGTAAAAGCGACCGTGTCGATTCACATAACCTCTTGCACAATATAGAATAGCCTCTTCTTCAAGATTCAAACCACTTTTTGATAGTACAATTGGATCTGTTTGTATTGCATATTTAGTAAAAAGATAAAAAGGTAATATACAAAGTTTTCCTCCCGTTCTAAGAACTCTGCTAGCTTCTTTGATAAATTTAATATCTGACTTCCCCTCAAAATGCTCAAAAGAACAGTGTAATGCCATTTTCGTGCAAAAATCATCATCTATAGGCATATTAGACGCATCTCCACCGATAGCGTTTCCATGAATACCCTTCGGAAATGCTAAATCCTGTCGATATGCCTTACAGCCGTATAATTTCTGATATATCCCTGATGTTGGAGAATTCCCGCTCGCAATATCTAAGTATATATCATCTTTAGAAAGCTCCAATAGTTTTGCGGCTAAATAATGTTCAAGGGATTTCTCGATGAAGTTCTTCGCGGTACGATCTTTATAGTAATCTGGGAATTTGTGATATTCTGCATTTCTCATATATTGCTTATAATCAGCTATACTAATTTTCAAATCGACAATATTGAAATTATTCGTTTTCAGTTCTTCTATTATCAAATTTACAATTTCGGGATCATCGTGAGGAACCCAGGATTTCACCTTGGGTTCACGGAGAGAATAATATCTATAGTCCCAGAGTATCATTTCCTTAACTTTTCGCAATACTCGAAAAAAAGGATTATGAGATTTCTTAAAATATCTGTAGCTACTATTAGATTTACTCATACAAAATTTCAACACCCAAACAACAATTTCCCATGATAACCTTATCAGAGTGTTTATAAGATTCTTTCTTTAGTTTTTTTCTGTCGCATAAAAGCTTTCTTATTTAATAAAAGCTCAAGATAAGATCGTCTTTCATAATCTTTCAAAGGGATATTTAATGTTTTTAAAAAGTTAAATATCTTTGTTCGTTTGCTCGTAATTTCTTTTTGTGTTTGGACTAGACCTTCTACTTCTATGAACTCTCCTAAATCCTTAACAAAATCTATTGAAATATTAAGATCGCTGAATCGGAAAAGTAAGCGTTTTTTTGATACTTCTGCAACAGGCTGAAATCCCAATTTTTCTAAAATCTGGATTGTTTCTTGATCTTTTATTATTCTTACTGAAATTTCTTCTCTAGTTTTATCGATGAGGTTTCCTATTTTTGGTCCTTTATACGTTAAAGCAGATCCTTCTGACGAAATTCTAACTCGCAATGCTTCATCTGTTATTTTAAAATCTCTATCTGGCGCATTAAAATAAATATCTTCTTGGTATATCTCCTTAAGAAATGTGGCTTGAGCGTTGAGCCGTTTTATGATTTCATTTGGATGCGAGATTTTCGCTTTAACCTCAACTTCTATCATCTGGCCCTTCGAACTCCTTCTGCTATTTACAGAAACTCATGTGGAAAACAACTCCATTCGCAAATGATCAGCATTCTTCACATTCCGGATGACCTGCAGGACCTATATGAACTGTAACATCGCGAATACCTGAAAATTTTTCAATTAAGGTTTGTTCTACTTCACTTGCTATGTCATGGCCATCATGCACAGAAATTTCAGGATCTACTGTTACATGAAGGTCGATTGAGATTTCGTTATGTTGCCCTCGTGATCTGATCTTATGGCTGTCGACAACTCCTTCGATTTGGTTTACAATTGATCGTATTTCTGAAGGATCTATAACTGATGTATCTACAAGGACTTCTATGCTTTCATGCGCGATTTCAATACCAGTGTGA
>JBHLOP010000218.1:0-4034 GCA_048940375.1 Promethearchaeota archaeon
ATATCTTTACTTGGTTGAGAATATCTATCAAATGAAAATCGCTTTTTCCTAGCTGCAATTGATCCCATTCCATAGTACTGTTTGTAATATTTACCTTCTAACGCTATTAAACGTCCAGGGGATTCACGACATCCTGCAAAAATGTTCCCCATCATACAAGTTGAAGCGCCAGCAGCCAAAGCCACGGCGATATCACCACTGTTTTTTATTCCACCATCTGCACAGATCGGTATATCAGTTCCTAATTCAGTTGTCGCCCTTGCAACTTGTAGTGTTGCATACAAAGTTGGTGAACCAGCACGTGTTACCATGCTTGTTGAGCAAATACTTCCTGACCCAATCCCCACTCTAAGTCCTGCAATACCTTCTAGTCTGCTGATAGCATCTACTGCTGCTGTATATGTCCCAATGTTCCCTACTATAACATCAGCGCTTACATTATTCAAGATTTCTTTAGTCCCTTTAAAGCAATTGATGTTATGAAAATGAGCGACATCGATAACCAAAATGTCTGCATATTTATCAAGCACTTTCGCGCGTTCTAAATCAAATGGACTTATAGCTGCTGCACATAGTAATCGTCCCTCTTCATCTCTTACTGCATGCGGATACTTTCCTTTTAAAAGTATATCTTTGATTGTAATCAGTCCTTTCAACTTGCCAGTTACAGAATCAACTATTGGCAGTTTTTCAATTCTATGTTTATGGAGCAGTGTTTTGGCTTCATCAAGACTTACTTCTTCAGTTGCTGTGATCACATCTTTAGTCATTACATCTTCAACTTTTAATGTATCATCAGCAAATCGTATATCGCGCCATGTAACTATTCCTATTAAATTTTCGTTTTTATTTAAAACTGGTAGACCATGGACATTGTGTAGATTCATTAATTCTGTAGCACTTTTCACAGATTCATCTGGTCTTATAGTAAAAACTTCTGAAATTATGAAGGATTCTGCACGCTTGACTTTTCGTGTCATATTTATTGCTTCTTCTTTAGTGCAGTTTCTATGTATAACTCCAAGTCCTCCAAGTCTAGCAAGTTCTATCGCCATTTCTTCTTCAGTCACAGTATCCATTGGAGACGAAACAAAAGGCAAAACTAATTTGTGGTTCAAAGTGATTCTTGATGAAATATCAGGATCTTTGGGTTCAATTGAACTCCATCCCGGCAAAAGAATGACATCATTAAACGTAATAAGCGTTTCCATATCGTTTTCTTTCCAAAATGACATTTAATGTCCCTCACCGAAGTTAATTTGGCGTGAAAAGTTAACTTAAAATACTATCGGTAACACCATTTATAAAACTCCATTAGACAATCCTGTTTTGAGTTGTGAAAAATGGTATCTAAGACCAGAATTGATGATGTTTATAATGCCATTAATAACCTTAAGAAGTTATGTGATTATGCTATTGAAAATGGTGCCTCTAGGGCAAAATTTTTTGATGCAGATGCCGTTGTCGTAGATGAACGAGTCCGACTTAAGTGCCAAGTGCCATTATGCCCATCTTATGGAATAAATCTTTGTTGCCCTCCAAAAAATACCCCTTCAGTCGAGGAATTTCGCTCGATGTTAGCAAACTATAATTATGCGATACTAATCCAAGTAGATACTCCCATGTCTGAAAAACTGGCAAATATAATTCAAAGTAATGAAAGTGTAGGCGAAATCTACGAAAATCAATCTTATTTTGAAAATCGAAAAGATACTCTTGACAAGGGCCAAATAAACTTACATAGGCTTGTCAATAAAGTTGAAGCAAAGGCATATTCAATGGGCTTTTATTTCGCGACAGGATTTATAGGCGGAAGCTGCAAGTTATGCTCCAAATGCATAACACAACAATCAGGAAAGACCTGTAAGCATCCATTTCAAGCTCGCCCTTCAATAGAGGCTGTTGGGATTGATGCTTTCAAAACTGCAAAAAATATCGGTTTTGAACTAGCCCCTCCTAAGAATAATCTAGTGCGATGGACTGGTCTGATTTTGGTAGATTAATTCAGTTTTTTAACATATCACCATAAAAAAAGAAGGAAGTATCTATTAATATAGCACCCTCGTTTTGGAGAGCAATCTTAAATCGAAATACCTAATAGATCTTCGGCCTGCATTTTGATGCGTTTATATCGGTCGTAATATTCGTCACTAGGCTTTATTTTGCTGATATCAAAGCACTCTTTGAATGTCTTACCCTCTGGTGCTGTTTTTCCATCATAAATTGAAAGTTTTTCATTGAGAATACTATTGACGAGATCATTCGCCTTTTCACGTGTTATTTGTGCCTTAGATATAGCATGGGCAAGTTCAGCAGTAAACCGGGCTTCTAGTACACCAGGACGATCTTGATATTTATTAAATGCAGCAAAACAACTTTCAATAAATGCACATCCCGAAACAGTATGCATTATCGTGACAGGAACCATCTCCCAGAATAACATTTCTGTACAAGGACCTGCAGCACCGCCCGCTGTTCCACCAATTAACAACTTCGAATTTCTGCTTAAAGCTTGCATTGCGATAGAGTGTGCCCATAGCATTTTCCTTAATTGTGAAATCTCTGGTACTATATCAACATAACGCATATTGTATGGCGTGCCAGTGATTGCAAAAGAATGTTTATGAACTAATTGTCCTAATATTGATCCTGCTACCCTTGCAATTGCTACACCTTCTGGTCCTCCTGCATAACCCCCCATAATAGCAGTATACAAACCACAAATAAGAGCATCATATCCAACTAGATGAACGACCTTTGAAAGTGCCTGATAGTCTGTTTTTAAATCAGATGCAATTGCAACTAGATGTGAGTCCGTCCTGCGAAGGCCGCCTTCTGTAGAACTTGCTGCAATTTCTGCTAAACATGTAACGCTTGTTTCGGTGCCAAGAATAGATAATCCAGATCTTCCTACTCTTCTAAGGGCCTCACGAACTAGTGCTATTTCGTATTTTCCAGCCTCCACTTCCAAAGGCGCGCCAGCTTTAATTGGTCTGCCATATACCGTCGTAAGAGAACCTTGATTGAAATAATCAGTTAATGGATCTTGTGCGAAGGCAACTGCTTGTTCCAGAAAGATATCTTCACTTGTTGGCTGACCTAATCCACCTGTTTGAATGAGTGGTGGTAACGAATCACCTATAGCTCTCCATCTCATAACACGTGTATCTTTTTCTTCCCCCATTACGACTTCGCCAGGTAATCTTTTTAGCATTTCTTTTATTTCAGCCTCTTCAAAAATGATCCTTCGAGATGTTGAAGTACATAGCATTCCAACCTCAAGTGCTAACTCTAATCCTGTCTCAAAAACTTCATCTGCCAATGTGTTGTCATTTGGGATAGGCTCTTCTGGAGTGCATTTGAGGTTATGTTCACTCACCAATCTGTTTACGGTCGCTGAAAATATATTTAGATCAAAATCAGTTTCCTTACAGGCTGGACCTTCTTCAGCGCGATCTAAGATCTCCCAAATCGTAACCAATAATACTACCTCCAATTGAATGTACATTCAAATTAATGTATCCATTTTATAAATGATGCACAAAAAACGAAATGAAATAATATCCTTTCTAATATTTATAAAAACTATAAGGTGAGCGTATGTCTACTGACGAATTAAAAAATCTAGGTGAGGCAATAATTAACGGACATAAGGAAAATGCGATTCAAGCAATAGAAAAAGCGTTAGTTAATGAAATAGCCACTAAGGAGATTCTCAAACACGCAACGAAAGCGATTCAAGTCGTTGGTGAAAAATTTGCACTGATGGAACTTTTCCTCTCAGATATGATGCACTCTGCTGATGTAATGAAAGCCGTTTTTGAACTTCTAAGACCACATCTATTACAAGAAGAAACAAAGACTGACAAAGGTACAGTTGTTATTGGAACTGTAAAAGGTGATATCCATGATATTGGCAAAAATATTGTTGTTGCCATGCTGGAGGGCAATGGTTTCAAAGTATACGACATTGGAGTTGATGTATCTCCAATGACCTTTGTTGAAAAAGCAGAAGAAGTCAAGGCGGATGTGAT
>JBHLOP010000219.1:0-1807 GCA_048940375.1 Promethearchaeota archaeon
AATAAAAAAGAAAGGAAGGAAACAGAAGGAAAGATAAGCTGCAGTTATCTCGCCTTCGATCTCCTTTATGGATGTTTATGACTATCTCAATTCTAAAAGAGAGTCTACACTTGGATAGTTGTTTCTGCTTGCATGGAAATATCCAAGAATTCTGCGGCACCAGCGATTTTGTCCACCTCAGGAATCAAATCATCCTTCGTTATACCGAAGACTGCCATTGTTGGACTACAGGCGTAGATTGTCACTAATCCTGTTGTCTTCATTCTTTTAAGCATTTCATAAGGCGTGGGATACTTTATTTCGGCAAATTTCGTTTTTATTTTGTCTTCTACATCTTTGTAGATGGCAGGCAGTCCAGTTTTATCCATTGCTTCCTTTACTAAGGCGTTAAGTCCCCAGAAAGTGAAATACATATGAGTTTCTATATCCATCGCCGTTGCTGCGGTACCCAATATAAAAGCACAGTAGAGTTTGTCAAAAGTGCCGCTGTGGACTATTATGGCCAACTTCTTTTTTTCTTTAGACATATCTCTCCCCATCTTATTCAATCGAGTCAGTTATTATTATGACAGTGTCATATTTTTATAAATATTATGACAGTGTCATATGATCTTTAGTAATCATTATTTTGAAATTAAATAGGAAAAGTAGCGATAATACTTGATGATAATTTCTTGTTGAAACTGCAAGAAACGCTTAGAATCAGTTACAGTTTGTATTGAGGAGATGTTATATATATGGACTTAGAAAAAGTGCTGGAGATTATTCGGGAAAAACAAATTGAAAGCGTGAGATTTCAGATTTGTGACTTGAACGGAATTATGAGGGGCCGTGCTGCGATCCTTGACAATATCGAAAAGGCATTGGAACAAGGATTAACAATGAACATGGGGACAATGGATTTTACCTCTTTTGATCAATTCGCTTTCAGACACAAATATGGCGTACAGTCTGAAGATTTTACGTTCAAAGCAGATCTTGATACATTTGCTTTACTACCATATGCAACAAAATCTGCTAGAGTTTTTTGTGACCTATACACCCACGATGGAAAGGAATGGGAATGCTGTCCACGTTTAATGCTTAAAAGACTTGTTAAACGCTATAATGAGCTAGGATATTTTCCACAGATAGGATTTGAAACAGAATATTACGTTCTTGAAGAATACGAAGATGGTTCGATCGCGCCTGCAAATTACGCTGAAAAGGAAGGGCACGGAATGATTTTCGCGATGTCGGGACAAGATGAATGGGAAGAGTATTATCGAACCTATTGCAGAACACTTGCTCAGATGGGGATTGATGCTACCGTAGTAACAAAAGAAGGAGGTCCAGCGCAGATGGAAGTTAATATCAACCATTATTCCCCTATCGAAGCTGCAGACAATCAAATTACCTTCATGGATGTTGCACGTGAACTTTCAAGACAGTTCGGCTATCGAGCAACGTTCCTGCCTAAACCATTTCAGCATCTCTTCGGTTCAGGTATGCATATTCATTTCTCACTTTATGATTTAGAAGGACAAAACTTGTTTTACGAACCTAATGACCCAAAAGGACATAATCTATCCGAAATAATGTATTATAGCATTGGTGGTCTTTTAAAGCATGCTAATGCCATAACTGCGGTTGGTGCATGTACTGTAAATTCTTATAAACGTCTTTTACCTAATGTATGGGCACCCATAAACAACACCTGGGGATTTAATAACAGATCTACCTTAATTCGCATCCCGCTAGATGCAAAGAATCAAGATACGCGTCTTGAATTCAGAAGTCCAGATCCTGCATGTAATGTATATTTAGT
>JBHLOP010000219.1:1907-4010 GCA_048940375.1 Promethearchaeota archaeon
ATGGACCAAACGAGGCAATTGATTATGTAAACGAAATAATTTCTAAAGAAGGAATTCACACCGAAGTTATTGAATCTAAAGGTCTTAAGAACCTTGTAGTTGAACTTGGACAAGATACACCAACTGTTGTCGTGAATACACATCTTGATGTGGTCCCAGAGAGTGAACAGTCAAAATGTAGTGGATATGTTAAAGAAGGGAAAGTCTATGGACGCGGTTCTGCTGATGCAAAAGGTGCAGCAGCTGCTATGATCCCTTTGATTGTTATTCTTGCTAATAATGAGACTGCGCTAACTAAAAAGGTTATTTTTGAATTTGTTTCGGATGAAGAAGTTAGTGGAGAAAATGGCACTGGTGCTTTGGTGCCAAAATATCCTGCGGACTGGTGTATTTTTGGAGAACCTATGAATGGAAATAGACTTTGTTATGGATCAAAAGCCATTTTTTCTCAAAAATTAACATTCCATGGAATTCCAGGTCATGGAAGCAGACCTTGGGAAGGAAAAAATGCTGTCCTTTGCACTGCAAAGTTTATTACCAACTTAACGTCTCATAAGTTATTTGATTACGAAATATTAGGAAAAGAAGCAACGACTGTTACACCATCTATTATTCGCGGCGGCACTAAAATCAATCAAATTCCAGAAGTTTGTGAATTGAAAGTTGATGTTAGGAGACCAGCTACAGTATCTGAAGAGGAAATTATCGCAGCTTTTGATGAATCGATGAAAGATATTGATTGTGAAATTCTTAGAGAAACAACTTCAAGAATTCCCCCAGTTTATACAGATCCTAATTCTGAATTAGTTCAGACGCTCGTCAAAGAGACCGAAAAGGTGATAGGCGAAAAGCCAGAACTTTATATCGCAACAGGGAGTTCCGATGCAGTATTTTATGCTCCAACAGGTGCACAAGTGGTAGAATTTGGACCTCGTGGCAAAAATTGGCATGGTCCTGATGAATATGTTGAAATTCAAGGACTTCTGGACTGGTATACTATCCTTTTCAATTTGTTAACAAATTAATAACTCCATGACCTATCAAACTTTCTTAAAAGGAAGATTCTTTATTCAACCTAAAGTAAAATTATCTGTTAGCTATAAATAGACTATAAAAAACAAGTTAGTGTTATATCAACAGTTTACGGAAGGATACAATTAAAAGAATAAATGATAAGTGCAATCACGGATTTTGTTCGTATCAACAAGTTATAAAACATTTTTACTCTATAACAGTTTATTTACAGCAAATTTTAACTTTGTAAAATATTTGGCAAAACAAAATTGATTTTCATCAGAGATCTCTCTTACATAAATTTCCACTTTCGTAAAAAGGAGCTTAAATATTGTCATTAACTAGAATTCTATTTGCTTCAGATATTCATGGCAGTAAAATGGTTTGGCTCAGATTTTTGAATGCGATTAAAGTATATAAAGTTAATATCGCTATAATGGGTGGAGATCTTTCAGCAAAAGAAATTCTGCCAATTGTTCATTATCCAAAATCCAATTCATATCAAGCTACTCTTTTAGGTAAGAAATATGATGTGAAATCAAAGCAAGAATTGAACGAACTGCAAGAACAGGCTAAGTATTCAGGAATATTACCCTTTATCACTGATAATGAAGAGTTACAAAAAATAACTAACGATCTTAAATATCAACGTAAAATTTTTGAGGATCTAGATGTCGCTTCAGTTCTGGAATGGATAGACATAGCCAAGAATAGTTCGTTCGAAAAAAATACTAAAATAATTATGATTCCGGGCAATGATGATAGCAGAAAAATTGATGAAGCACTAGGAAATGATGATCTTATTTTAGATCCAGACCAAGAAATTGATTTGGATACCTATCATAAACTAATTAGCTTTAATTATGTAAATCCGACTCCTTGGAATTCCCTAAGAGAACTATCAGAGAAAGAATTAAAGAAAAAGCTGGAACAGAAATTTGAAACTGTCAATGATTTTGATCATGTCGTAGCTGCAATACATGCGCCACCTTTTAATTCAGGTCTTGATACAGCTCCAAAACTTGATAAGAAAAAACGCGTGGTTCATCTTCTTGGCGCTCCTTTTTATTCTGCAGTTGGGAGTAAAGC
>JBHLOP010000220.1:0-3997 GCA_048940375.1 Promethearchaeota archaeon
ATAGCAAATGTTATATTTTCACGATCGTTATAAAACAATTTACGGCCGCTCATTACAAGACATTCGATATCGGAGCCAATTTCCTCCCGTCCAAAATGTCTTATTGCATTAAAAAAGCCAGTCAAAAGGCTATCGTCTTTTTCATCTGAGTTTATACTACAACTTGTTAAGCATATTCCTGAATCATTGAAAATATAAATAGCCTCTATAAAATTGTCCTTCTGTTCTAACATTCCTTGAATCCACACAAAATTTTTTCCTTTTTTTACGACTGTTTGGTAGTCTTTTTGAAATTATAGTAATCTCTTAATATCCTGCCATTTTAAGTAGTCTTGTTTTCGATCCCGTCTTCCCCAGCAACAATTACTTTAAAGATAAACTTGCACTGCCTTTCTCTCGAAAGGTCCATTGTAAACTGTGCCCCTTTCTCTGACACTATACATGTTATGGCTATATGGAAAATGTAATACAAATTTTTATAAATTCAGGTAAAAGTGTCCGCAGTATTTTCCTTTGTTTTTACATTGGTTAAAGTTATCACACTGTCATATTCTTCTTTTGGTTATAAGAGACATTGATTTCGATAAATATTTAAAGAAAAAAACAGTGAAAATTCCTTCTTTCAATACGTATGATACCCAAGAAATAAACTTGAAACCGCTTACAGATCCAAAGGGGAAAATATCCTAGATGGGTTGTCTAGAACGGCATATTACAAGTTATTGATAATTAAAGATGATAAACTGTCCAATTGTCTAGCTACACTTCTTCCAACTAATTAACTAAATTAAATTTTTTAACGCATCAATCAGCTTAGCATTCATTTCTCTTGTCCCGACTGCAGTACGGAAGCAATTCTGTAATAAAGGGTGACTACTTAGATCCCTCACAAATATTCCTTTTTTCATTAATTCGTTAACAACCTCAGTTGCTGATAAGTAGTCATGCTGAATTTTAACAAGGAGAAAGTTTGCTTTCGATGGAAATATTTTAACAGGAAACTTTGATAATTCCTTTCCTAAGTATTCACGTTCTTTTTTTATTTCTTCAGCTTTCTTCCGAACATAATCAAAATTTTGTAGTAGTTTAATTGTCATCTGTTGTGCAATGAGATTCACTGAAAATGGACCAATAACTCTTAGAAAATAGGATGCTAACACCTCATTAGTGAATAAGAACCCTAATCGCAAGCCTGCAATTCCTGCTGATTTTGAGAATGTACTGAACACGATTAAATTATCAAATTCGTTAATTAGTGGTAACACCGAGTAATCTGCAAATTCCACATATGCTTCATCTACTATGACGATTTTGTCAGTTTGAGTAAGTAGTTCTCTTATTTGTTCTTCAGAAAATTGATTGCCAGTAGGATTGTTTGGTGAACACATTACAATAAGCTTCGTTTTGTCAGAAGTCTTTTCCAGTATCTCGTTACAGTCTAGATTGAAATCCTTTCCTAGGGAAACTGGGATATATCGTCCTCCTGCTAATTCTGTAGTAATTTTATAAACAGAAAATGTAGGATCAATTGCGATTATTTCATCACCAGGATTAATGAATACTCGTGGGAGCAGCTCAATTAACTCGTCAGATCCGTTCCCAATTACAATTTCGCTTACTTTTATATTGAAGAATTCTGCCATTGCTCGACGGGCGTTTAAACTTCGTTCAGTAGGATAGGCTCTTATGTCAACTTCTTTCATGGCATCTTCGAATAATGTATCCAGCCATTTTTTTTCAATGAAGTAATTTTCACTAGTACTTAGGCGAACTATTTCAGTTGGTTTGCTATCACTTAATAATTCAAGGGCAGGATCTTCCCATGATTTCAAAGCCCTTGTTTCTTTTCTTATGAGGTTTTCCCAGTCCATTTAAATTCCCTACTTATCAGATTTGAAAGTATTTAATTTTCTTATTTCTTCAAGAGAAAGAACTTGTCTTGGTGTGTGCACAACAAGACCTTGAGCAAGCTTTCTAAGTGTAGGAATTAATTCAATAAACAAATCTCGAGGAATTACCGTGTTGAGCGCGACCCATCCTTCTGCAGCAAGAGGAGAGATTGTAGGACGTTTTAATGCAGGTAAAGTGGCAAGAAGGGTGTTTACATTTTCTTCCTTGACGTTCATAAATATATGAAGCCGTTTCCGTGCATCAACGACGCCTTGCAATAAGGTAAGCACATCAGACATTTTCTCTCGTTTCCAAGGATCTTTCAGGCTCTCCATATTTGCCAATAATACGGCTTGAGAGTCACCTATTTGTTCTATGATTTTCAAATTGTTTGCTCTGATGGTTGTACCAGTTTCTGTGTTATCAATGATTGCGTCAGCATCTTCTGGAGGTTTAGATTCTGTTGCACCAAATGATAGTTGCAGGATTACTGATTGATTTTCACCACTTTTACCCCAAGGGGTAATAACTAATGGTTTTTTGTCACCAAAACGATCCTTATATTCTTCATTTTTGAGTATATATTCAGTAACTGTATTAATATATTCTGTACTAATTCTTAGTGAGTTTCCTTCGACAATAAATTTTCTTAGAAGTTCAGAAAAACTTTTTACGTCTTCCCATATCTCTGGAACAGCTAATACAATTTTTACATGCCCATATTCCAGTTTTGTTAAAATCTCTACGTCTGATTGAGATTCTCGAATCCAATCTTCACCACTTATCCCGATATCATGCGCCCCTTGTTCAACCAGAGAAGGAATCTCTTGTGGTCTAAGGATTTTTACACGTAATTCAGGATCATTTATGTATGGTCTATACGTCCTGTCATCACCCTTGATGATATAATTTGCCTCAGAAAATAATTTTAGTGTTCTTTCTCCGAGCGAACCTTTGGGAATTACTAATTTCAACTGTTGCATTTCGTAATCACCTTGCCTAATTTGCCTTCTTGTACTAGTAAAATGAGTTTATCTAATAATGAAGAGAGTAAAAACATGTTTGAGAGATCATAAGTCTCTGTAATGGAGGGTGAGTTAAAAAGAATTCTATTCATATTGATGGAAACGATTCCTCCACATCGACCTTCACCTAAAAGTCTCGCGCAATTGCATTTAAATTGAAGATATATAATTCTTTCTCTTCTTAATCATATTATAAAGTTGTAATGAAAAAATGGATTGGTAGAATAGAAAGTTTGAATTGATAGTAATCCAATGTTAAATTTCCATAGATATTGTTTATATTCCGCTCATTAAACCAACCAAAATGAGTGAATATATAGATAAAAACTCAAAAGGGACGTAAAAAATGCTTATATTATGGATCATGTTGTTTAGTGTTTTAGGCAGTGTTGGAGCTATTGTTACAGCGGCTATATTTCTTTTATTGGAGAAAAGGATAAAGACAGACTTCATCTCTTGTTTAGTTGCTTATGCTACTGGGACTTTACTTGCCGCTGCATTTTTAGGCTTAATACCTAATGCTTTGATGTATCTCTCTCCACTTCCGATTTTATCAACGATCTTAGTAGGAATTATTCTTTTTTTCTCTCTTGAGAAATTGGTAATTTGGCGTCACTGCCACGATATGGAGTGCGAAGCACATAGCGCCGCAGGACCCATGATTCTCATTGGGGACGCTTTCCATAATCTTATAGATGGCATTATAATTGCTGCAAGTTTTATAATTTCGATACCTCTTGGTATAATTGTAGGACTTTCAGTTATCGCGCATGAAATTCCTCAAGAAGTAGGAGATTTTGGCATACTTCTTCATGGCGGTTATTCAAAAAGAAGGGCTCTCTCTTTAAACCTTCTATCTAGCATAAGTACTATACCTGCAGCAATTATAGCGTATTATGCTTTGGATATCGTCCGCGTTGCAATTCCTTATGTCATGGCGATTTCAGCAGCAAGCTTTCTTTATATTGCATTATCAGATTTAACACCAGAACTACACACCAAGGTTGGGGTCGTTTACGCGTTTCGACAATTTTTTTTGGTGCTGGCTGGAGTTGGAACCATCATTCTGGTTCTTCGAGTTC
>JBHLOP010000221.1:0-3947 GCA_048940375.1 Promethearchaeota archaeon
GGTATAGACAAGAGAAGTACTGATATAGCTGCTGCCATTTTTGAGGTATTGACAACTAAGATTGTAAAGGTGAGCAGTCCAAGAGTTGCTGAAATGGCAAAAATCTTCGACAATGTTTATCGAGATACCAATATCGCCCTCGCCAACGAACTTGCAGTTATCTGTGAAAAATTAGGCGTTGACGTAATTGAGACAATAAAAGCATGCAATACGGGCTATGATAGAACAAATATGCTCATTCCAGGTGCAGGTGTGGGAGGTTCTTGCTTAAACAAAGATCCATATATTCTTTCCTATTCTGTACGCGAAAAAGGATTTGAGCCATCTCTAATACTTTCTGCTCGTGAGAGAAATATTTCAATGCCCAAACATGTAGTAGATCTTGTTAGAACAGCCTTTGATGAGATGAAGAAAGAGCTTAATGGTTCAAAAATAACTATTTTAGGTTTTGCATTTAAATCGAATACAGATGACACGCGTGAGACGGTTGCAGTTCCAATTATCTCTGCTCTAAAAGAACAAGGTGCAAATGTAGTAGTATTTGATCCATATGTTTCTCAAGAAAAAATTGAATCTCAAGTAGGTAAAATCGATAAGGCTAACGCAATCATTGAAGCAATAACGAATAGCAATTGCATAGTTGTTCTAGCTGATCATCATGAGTTTAGACAGTTAAATTTGCCAGAAATCAAAGAACATCTTGCAACACCAGCAGCGATAATAGATGGGCGTCATATATTCGATCCAAAAGAAGTTATAAAAGAAGGATTAATGTTTAAGGGTGTAGGACGTCCTGCGACATTTTTTGAAGAGTTATTTCCACGATAAGTTAGTGTTAATACTTATTAAAACGACTTAAGAACGTCTCTATCGAGAACCTCCATGATAGAACTCCAGTCATATTTCTTTACAACCAATTCTCTAGCCCTCTTACCAATTCTATTTCTTAAATTGGCATCTAAAATCAATTTAATGACTTGATTTGAAAATGTATTCATATCATCAGCTAAAACTATATTTTTTCCATTTTCTAAAACAATACCCTCTGCACCTAGTCTTGTAGAAATGACGGGTTTTCCGATAGCCATATATTCTAGAATTTTCAAACGTGTCCCAGAACCTGAAAGGATCGGTGCGATTGCAACATCTGCTGCAGCAATATATTCTGCCACATCTTTGACATAGCCTGTATAAAGAACAGAATTGTGTTTGAGATGCGCAGGAGGATTCATCCCAACAATTAGAAATTTGCAGTTCGGAACTTGTTGTAAAACATTTGGTATAATCTTGTGAAACAGTAATTCAAGCGCTTCTAAATTCGGTTTGTAATCTAATTTACCCATAAAAAGTACCACGGGGTCAGATTCGACATTATGTTTTCTTCTTATTGAGGACGCGTCAATACTCGGGTTTAATTTCTGAGTATCAGCCCCATTAGGGATGATATATACTTTGTCAAGTGGTATACCTAAACTGCCTAACGCACTTTTGTCAAGTAAAGAGACTGTAAGAATGCTATCTGAAAAATTGGCTAATCCTTTTTCTAATAAGAATGAAAATATTACATGTTTGAAGTTTTTCATGCGGACGGCTCTTACAAACTCCACATTATGTTCATCAAGAACCAATTTCCTACTATAAACCTTTTTTAGGATTAAAGCAGGTAAAAATGACCATAAATGTGCTGAAATGATAACATCTATCTTATGTTTCTTGATAATTTGATGACCGATTTTAAGAAGATAGTACATGTTAGATAGTGTTTTGAGATAACGTTTTGGTTTAAAGTTTATAATGTGTAAGTTATTAAAGCGAACTTGATCTTTACCGTTTCCTGGAGCAATTAGGAAAACTTTATTGCCCAATAAAGCAAGATTTTTAGCCATTTCAAAGATTCTAACACTGACTCCTGATTTAGGAACTGCTTCAAAATAACTTATAATCAATATTGAATTCATTAGTTTCATCAGTGAGTTTTCGCTATTGCTTTAAATAAAGTTATTATTGTCAATTCAATTCAATTTAGTAAATTTTAAAACAGCAGTTAAAACAGAAAAAAAATACTGTAGAATCTATCCTCACGTGCGCAAATTAATGGAGTGAGTTAATAAAATGCGAGAAGACTGGCCATCAGTCTCAGTTGTAGTACCTGTTCATAACTCAGAGGACACGATAGGTGCATGTTTAGAATCTTTGTTTAACCTCGATTATCCAAAAGATAAATTAGAAGTAATTGTCGTTGATGATTCTACAGATAGAACTCCCGAAATAGTGAAGCGTTTCAATGTACATCATATTCGCTTTGGCAAACGCGTTGGGATAGGATATGCACGAAGAATCGGAGTTGAAAAGGCTACAGGGGAACTTGCTGCATCAACCGATTCGGATTGTTGTGCAGATCCAAACTGGTTAAAAGAATTAATAAAGCATTTTGAACGTCCAGAAGTTGGAGGCGTTGGAGGAGGCGTTATACTTCATCTACAAGATAAAATGAGTAAGTATATCGGCTATTTAGGCTTTCCTGCCGGAGGCTTAATTGGATACGAAAGTTTGTTTTCTATTACTAAGAATAAGGAATTAGAAAGATTATCTACAGCAAATGCAATATTTCGAAGAAAGGTCATATTAGAGGTTGGAAATTTTAACTCTTCGTTTTTCTATGGAGGAGAGGACGTTAATTTATCATTGAGAATCGCTGAAAAATATAAACTAATATTTGAACCTAAAGCTATAGTGCATCATTACGAATCACGGAATACTTTAACTGGATTTATCAAATGGCATATCAGAAGAGGGGCAGCATATCATTCGATCCATAGAAGAAAATATAAAGTAGGGCGTACTCTAGGTCAAAAATTCCGTCATTACTTAAATTTGTTGTTAACTGGCGATTCTCCCCTCAGGGAAGTAAGTAAAAAAGATAATGAAATATATTACCCATTACTACTACTATTGGCTTTTGTAATGATATTTTATACTGGCCTCGGTTATATCATTGCGTTTCTTCTTGGCGAAGAAAAAGTTCATTAATTAAATCTTTAAGTTGAATTCATTGATTGATATGAAAATATAACTCTAAGAGTCATCTCCCAAAATGTATATTCAAAGAATCAAGACGTGAGAAAATGGCAAGACGACTTTGGGAACTAGGTATCATCCTTATGATTCTCGCCGCAATGATTGTCATAGTAGGAGTAGTTATAATCACAATTGGTCTGATTTTTCAGGAAATCAATAGTCTCAGCCTCACTGAAATTTTAACTGTTATTATTTGGCCAGTACAATTAAATGGCTGGTTAGGCTGGCTTATGTATATTGTTTGGTGGCTTTTTCTTGCGGGAGTTGGTTTCATTATTCTGTCAGGGATAGTAGGGTTGTTTAAACCTAAAAAGAGAACGCCTGTCAAAATAAAAACTGAACTTATAACGCTTCCAGATGATCTTAAAGTCGTCGTGACTATACCTGCTTATAATGAGGAAGAAACTATTGCAGATGTTATAGAAGGATGCAAAAATTATGCAAATGAGATTTTAGTAATTGATGATGGATCTGTAGACAAAACAAGAGAAAAAGCACAAATGACAGGAGTACAAGTGATAATACACAAAATGAACAGGGGTCTAAGCGAAACTATTCAAGATGGCTTTAGAGCAGCGTTAAATGTTGGCGCAGATATTATTATAAGTATTGATGCAGACGGGCAATATTTACCGGAGGAAATTCCAAAGCTTATAAGCCCCATTGTTAGGGATGAAGCCGACTTTGTATTGGGGTCAAGATTTGCTGGACACATCGAAGAAATGTCATGGATAAAAAGATTTGGAAATAAGCTATTTACACGTGTTGTTCGAACACTTACTAACACTGAAATTAGTGATGGACAGACTGGTTTTAGAGCATTCAACCGAGAGGCTGCCCTAGCGTCAATAGACTTAGCGGGAAGGTAT
>JBHLOP010000222.1:0-3918 GCA_048940375.1 Promethearchaeota archaeon
ATCCCAATTGCCTTGCTTGTTGTCTTTTCAGAAGAATTATTCTTCAGAGGTTATATGCTTCCGAGACTAGAAGGTGCGTTTAAGTCATATGCGACTGTTTTAGCAGTATTAATCAATTCTATTTTGTTTATGTTCTATCATCAAAACTCTATCTTTAATTTGATTCTTTATGGTCCTTACTACTCTACGCTTGAAACAATGTTAATTAACTTTGCTGGAAGTGTAATTCTATCAATCATTTTTGTAAAATTCAGGAGCTTAATTTCACCTACATTAGCTCATGCTGTGTTTGATATCCTCTTCTACATTCATTTTGCGTTTCCGTATTGGCTAATACCTTAATTTCACCTTCAAATAGAGTTCTTTAAGAGCAATCGTTGCCTGATAAGACTCTACAGAACTCAACTCTTTGTTGCGCAGAAAAGTGTCTATAAATTGAAGAGGGTAAGAATCTCAATGATATACTTCTGTATCTTTCACAAATCTTAAATATGGTTTTATTATTGGCAGTCTAGCCATAGTAGGTGCATCTTGTAAACCAGTCATTTCAACAGCTCCTTGTTCTTTTTGCCCTACTATGGTTTAACTTAACGATTGTTGTGAAAAACTTTAATTCAACTTACATCCTAATATGATGATTGAGTATTCTAATTTATCAACAAATGATCTTGCTTAAAAAAAAGGTAAGATAAATGATTTATAGATACGTAAAACGGAGTGTACGACGAAATGGATGCAAAAATAGACGAATGGATAAATCAGTCCTTAAATACTGTGGGTATTAATGCAAATGAATATTTACCAGTAATGGGAGGTCTTCTCGTTCACGTCAAGCGAGAAGGAATAATATGGATTCCCCGCTCCAGGGTGGCTGGAATTTTATCTAAAAGTGGGCTTTTAGACACAATTGCGCGGCACGGACAAATCGTTTTTAGTGCGATAGGGTTTATTTTCGCACCAGTTGCTACAGCATATTCACAGTTTATTCGCCGAGGGCTCAGGATACCTCCAAATGCTGTAACCTCTTATAGCAAGTCAATCATAGAACGAGTTCTGTTAACACGACCTACCCTTTACCAAAAAGCAGCTAAGGCTCTAAGTGGAGTTAAAGAAAAATTAGTAAGTGTTGTTAAAAGAGAGGCTGATGAAAAAGAGGGAGAAGAGATTACTTATTACGCACTCCGGATCATAGTAACGTTAGAAGAAATTAAAGTAAATGAACTTGCTGAGTCAAGTTTTATCTCTAAAATAGAAAATGCTATTGTAGGCAGACTAGAAGAAGAAGAAGAAAGTCTTCCTGAAACACTGGAAGCACCTGAACCACCTGAACCACCTGAACCACCTGAACCACCTGTCGAAACTGAGATTACATTTACGGATAATGAAGACGATGAAGATACAGGAAAATTAAAAAAATTCTCTAAAGTGAAAGATAAAGCGGTGGAAAAACTAAAAAATGCCGGATCTGTCGCAAAGGAAAAACTCCAAGATACAGGAACCGTTGCAAAAGAGAAATTAGTAGATGTTGGTTCCTATGTGGGTGAAAAAATAAGTAAAGTTGATGTTAAAAAGGTTATTCGCTGGATTCAAGGCTACCCTCTGTTTCGATTGCGCTTAACTGAAAGTGAGACAGACAAGTTGCATTCATTTTTAAAGAGTGTACAAGAAGACGGAATTGAAGTAAACTCCGCTTTGGAACTTGAGGATGAACTTTTAGCAGAGTTTGATATAGAAGAGTAATAATTCGCAAAGAAAAAATAATTAGTTGGCTAAAATGACTTCAGCAACATATTAACGAGCATCTTAATGTATATATAGTACTTCCACTTATACACAGAGTTTACAATTTTTTTTCAGTCCAAATACCTTGTAGGAGGGGAAATTTCCCGTAGATTTGGTGAAAAAAATAAATGAAAAAGAGGAGGTCTAATATGGCGAAAACGGCGCTTATGATGATTGAGTTTCAGAACGACTTTTTGAGTGAAAAAGGCGCGATGGCAGGGGCAGGAATCTGGTCAAGGGCAAAAGAACATAAGGTAGTTGCTAATACGAAAAAAATACTTGAGGCAGCAAGGAAACGGGGCATCTCCATCATCCATTCACCCATTAGTTTTAGAGAGGGATATCCTGAGTTAGCTGGAACCTTTGCGGGTCTTCTTAAGGGCGCTGAGGAAGCTAATGCCTTTAAGAAGGGAACTTGGGGCGCTCAAATCGTTGATGAACTTACACCAAAAGAAGGCGAGATTGTGCTCGACAAACGACGTTTGTGTGGCTTCTGTGATACTGAGCTCGAAGGCTTGTTACGTAATCAGGGTGTTGAGAACCTAATGATAGCCGGATTTATTACAAACTGGTGTGTAGAAGTAACTGGTCGATCTGCATATGATAGAGGATTCCACCCTGTATTCCTAAAAGACTGTACCGAAGCACTTTCTGACGAAGAGCAGAAATTTGCATATGAAAAGATTTTCCCTGCAATAGGAGAAACGCTCACGTCGGATGAGGCAATAGCAAAGTTTCTTTAGTCAGAAAAAGAATCCAAAAGATGCAGGAGATTTGGCTCCTGTCTTTTGCTTTTTTTTATTCAGCATTTTAAAACTGATTTTTCTGTATTCTAATCTCTGTGAGTTACCTCGTGCTAAAGCATCGAGGTTTCCTATTTCTCCGACAGACTCGATCACTTTTCCCCTTGCGAGTTACGGAGGTCGTATCTCCGCAGGCTTAACATCCCTATGCCCCGTAGGTACTGCAAACGATGGGATACAATCGGAGTATGCACCGTGGTTTCAAGTGTGCGTATGATCTCTCTAATTGATGTTGATACCTTCCTCATTCCACCTACATAACTTGAGGGAGACCTCTCGATACACGTGATGACAGTGAACACACGCTACCACCATTCATCACCAAGCTGAAGCTGTGATGCTTTCTTGCTTAAACCTGTAAAACTAAGTAATCTTATTCTCTATCATTATTTTTCTTAATACGTTAACAAACTTCCATTTTTCACGAATTTATTCTAGAAAGTCAACAGCTTTCTTTATGGGATTGTGTCAGTTTAGATTTCTTTAAATATTGTAAGCGCCATATTTTATGCCTATTTTCCTTAAAGGAATTTGGTTTAACTTGAGGTGAGGAAAAAATGCTAAGAGTAGGAGTAGGTTATTCTACCAAGAAAAATTCAACAGAAGCGGGGACGGACGCTGCAAAAAATGCATTAGCAAAACTAGAAGGTGCAAGTCCAACATTTACACTCGCATTCTGTACAGTTCAATATGATGAACAGGCAGTTGTTAACGCTATTAATTCGGTTGTTGGTGAGACACCTCTTTGGGGTGGAACTTCCCTTGGTGGGGTATATACACCAGATGGGTTCATTGAAGGACCTGAAGGTTCAGTGGGCGTTATGGTGGTATCTTCACCTGAAACCATCCTAGGAGTGGGAAGTACTGAAGTCTCTGGAGATGGAATCAGTTCCGGAGAAACTGCCATCAAAATGGCTATGAAAGCCGCTGGAAAAACAACGCCTCCAGATCTTGTTTTGATGACCTCAGCTATAGGCTATGAGGAAGGTATTATCCGAGGCATTGCTAACGTTGTTGGTAGGGACACTTTCCCATTTGTAGGAGGAACGAGTGCAGACAATACTATTGAAGGCAATTGGAAGCAGTTCGACGGTAAGAATGTATATAGTGATCGAGTTGTACTTGGTGCACTCTATTCTGATTTAAAAGTTGGCTTTGGATATGGACACGGATACAAGCCAGTCAAATCTGGTAAGGCTACAAAGGCAGAAGGACGCACACTCTTTGAAATTAATGGACGACCAGCAGCAGAAGTATATTCAGAGTGGACAGGTAAATCAATGGACGCAATTAAAGGTGGGCAAATTCTCAGCGAAAGTTTCTTTGCGCCATT
>JBHLOP010000223.1:0-3882 GCA_048940375.1 Promethearchaeota archaeon
CATGTCCTGAACATCTTATTTACGCCGCAGAATCCATTGATGAATGTATAGTTGCTGCTGCGAAGTTATGTTTGCGACCAAACGATACTACCAAGGGACGCGCTATCAAACTGACGCATTACATCGATCTCTCACAAAAGTACCTTGGCGTTTTCCCAGACGATGTCTATAAGTTCGTAAGAACAGAAGCAGATATTCCAGTTACATTAAAAGATAAGGTGCTTAAACACTTAAAGGAAAAAGGGTGGAAGCCTAGAGAAGTTCCTGACCCAACTCTCCTTTCAAGATTAGTTAGAAAACCAAAAAAGGAATAAAAAAATGAGCATGATGTATGATTTCCCCTGTCCCTTAAATACGGTGTGAGCTACCTCACGCTAATCTCATCGTGGCAACTAATAATAACCTTGGGGCCATTGAAGTAGGGCTAAAACAATTAGCTAAAATGATCTTCGAAGAAAAGATACATGAGCAGCTTAAGTTTATTGAACCTATGGTAAAAACATAGAGAAGAGATAGCATGGAGGTAGGTCAACTACCCCTCCCTGCTGGAAGGGTCTTCTTTTAAACAGAAATCAAGGCTTCCCTTATAGGCAGATGTCGCTGGGCATCCTAAGCAATGTTCTAATTCGTATTCTTCACATTCATTGCAGTTAAGACCACAAGGCGTCACACTATTATGTTTCAGTTTGAAGTTTATAGGGAAGTATGGAGGACTGACCAGCCGACCAACGCTGAGAACACTAACGTTTCGAATACCTTGAGGTGTACGTAGGATACATGTACGAAGTATAGTTTCAAGTTGATGTTTATCTTCTGCGAACACTGTTGTAATGAGGTCAAATTGTCCTAAAACAGTGCTCATTTGAATTATTCGTGGACAATCTTTGAATCGATTTATTAGTTCCCGGGTACTAGCAGCACCATCTGTTTGAATCAGGAGGTAGACAACTTCTAGGTTAAGTTCCAAAATGTTGATCAGCACGCCCATTTTTATTATGTTGTTTTCACAAAGATTAACAAGCCTATTTCTGATTGCTACATGAGATAAATCTAGCTTCCTTCCTATTTCTGACAAACTTGTGCGTGCATCCTTTCCAAGCCAGCTTATAATCTGTTGATCTATCTCGTCTAATTTACCCATAAGCCAGAAGCCTCCATGTCTGTATTTCAATTTGAAACTTTCAAAATGTAACGTATAATCTTAAATAGATAAGAATTGTAATTATAACTAAAAAAAACTTTCGCTTTGTAATTCACAAGTATAAAAGGATATTATGTACTTTTGGATCTTTAGATACCTCTTATTCCACCTATCTATTATAATATATGCATAGAGGGACGAAAAACGCTCCCAATAGCTTATGTAGATATAGAACGCTGTAGCGGCTGTAAATTATGCGAGAAATATTGCCCTATTGGCGCTATAAGTGTGATTGGAAAAAAGGCTTATGTTAATTGGATGAAATGCATTGGTTGTGGACTTTGTGCTAATAATTGTCCCAAGAAGGCAATAATTCCGATGTTACGTTACATTCCTACCCACGCATTGATAAGATAAAGGAATGATTGTCCAGAGTCTAAGCCCTAATACGTTCATGGAGTTGATAACTTGATTGAAAAACTAGAAGAGGTTTTCAGAGCCCTCGAAACACAGAAAAAATCCAAAATTATCTGGACACTTTTCGAAAAAGGAGAACAAGATCTCTGCTCATTAATGGAGTGTCTCGATTTTCCTTCCAGATATAAATCGAAATTTATGTCACGTTATATCGAGAAACTTCAAGATTTGGGTTATATTGAGCGCAATAATGGACATTATTTCCTTACGCCTCATGGCGCCTTATTTCTTGAGACTTTAGGTGATCTTGCTAAATTAAAAATGTCTAACAAAGTTCGACTCCTCAAATTGTTAAGAAGACCGAAAACGATAGAACAATTGTATTGTACCCTTGAAATCTCACGAATGCAATGCTATCAACTTCTGAAATGTCTTAAGAAAATGGACCTTGTTAAAGTAGAATCACAAAGATACAGAATATGTCAGCAAATGCGTTTAAAAGAACTTAAGAATATCCCCTTTTATTATTGGAAACTTATTCAAATTCTTATGGCTAAAGAAAGCTGTAGTGCTCAAGAACTCGCAACTGCTACAGGTTTAGCATTAAAAGGTGTTCAAACACGCTTATCAGAATTAAAACGTATGAATATTGTAGAATCAACAGGTCCAGATCCTTTTCCACAGGAGAACTTCTTCAAGTTTTTTCGACTTACAGCTAAGGGTAGCAGGATTTTACAGAAAATAGATGAATTTGAAAGGCAGTTTGGTTTTATTAATTTGATTTTTCAACTTCTCTCTGAACAACAACGACTAACGGAAAGGGAGTTATGGAGAAATATTTCGAAAAAAATGAGTCACCCAGTCAATACATTTGAAATAAGGCATACAATAAATTTCTTAAAAAGAATCGGCTTTTTAGAAGGCGATATAGTGAACGGATACGTCCGCCATGAAATGACTTAGGAAAAAGTTCATTTCCGTTTTTTACCCTATTTAATCTTTTTTTGATCTCAGTCTTAGAATCGATAATTTACAAAATGTTTTTAAATTAATCTATATATCGCTATAAAACGATAAATCAAAGATGCAAAATGGGGTAAAAAAATGTCTGAAAGTGAACAGAAAGTAGGTATAATTTCGTGCACCGGTATTTCTAGTGATAGTCGATGTTCAAAGGAAGGTCTCATTGCACGACAGGCAATGTACAAAGTACTCGAAGATCTTAGACCAGATGAAACACTTCTCGTTTGTTTACCAGCACTTGCTGCAGAAGTTGAAGAGGACGTAATTTTTGTTAGAGATTCTCCGACCATAATCATAGAGGGTTGCCCGGATGATTGCTCAACTAAGGTACTAGGGCAGTTTGATACAAAGCACATATTTTCTACGTATACTGTTCGAAATTTCACAAAAGATATTGAATTCTCGGAATCTTTAATCGAACTATCTCCAGAAGAAGAAGCTATTGCAGATCAAATAGCCGAAAAGGTTGCACAAGATGTCGATAAAATCTTACGAGGATAAAGGTGTATTAGAATGACAGAAAAAATTAAGGTAGCGCCGTGCACAGGCATGGGGAAGATATTAGCAACAGTAGCACGAATTGGAGCATTACTTGCCACAGATGAAGGTAAAAGTGAGGATCTTGAACTTATTTGCACACCTTGTGTGGCTGCGGGGCTTCAACGGGAAGTTGAACGAATAAAAGGAGAAGATTTAATCGTTATCGATGGCTGCATTGATGAATGCTGTCGTAAAATATTTGAAGAGAATGGCGTAAATATCGTTGCTGATATAAAAGTTTGGGAAGTTCTTCGTGAGAATAAAGACTTAAAACCCGAGTCACGCGTTAAATTAGGACCGAAAGGCATGGCACTAGCAAAGAAAGTTGCGGAGAAAGTAAAAGAAGAAGCAGCTAACTTAAAAGGTAAATCCTAAGCAATTAATCGATTTTTTGTTTCTTTGAATAGTATTGCCACTATACCTTTTTTAACCCTCAATTTCAGCATGAGTTTCATTTATAAGAAGAAACTTTATGCACTAAAAACAATTACTTCGATTTGTGATTGTGAACAATAATGACAGAATGCATAGTGTATTTATCAGTAGTCTTAAATATTCAGAGACCATGCCTATAGGTACGAAACTGTGATTCTCATGTAATTTATTCTTATTAAAGGAATGATTGGAAAGGAGGAAAATGGATGACAGAAAAACCTGCCTCTCTTAAGGTAAAGAAACTTAAGACGCCTATGCTCGAAATTGATGGATTAGAGTTTGCTATTGGAAAACTTCTTGAGGAAGAAGATTGGGCTGAAAAAGAA
>JBHLOP010000018.1:0-16050 GCA_048940375.1 Promethearchaeota archaeon
CCCAGCAGGATTGCCTCGCAGCCCATTACTGGAAGTAACTGATGATGTTAAAAAAGAGTTGAGCGAGATTTTAAAATTATTAAATCCTAGATGAAGTTAATCACCTTCAAAATTTCTGTTTCATTAAATTTAAAATTAAGCGTTTCAATGTATAATATGCGATAGTTTGACCTGAATTATACTGCTCATAGTTTCGGTCCAGATTAATATCTACTGTAGATTAATTAGGTGATCGCTTCTTGACTCAAAGTCAAATTCCAACACGGATTCTAATGTTTACATCACCCGATTGTGCCTATTGTCCCTCTGTCGAGAAACTCCTTCAACGTACAATAGGTTTTGGAAGTATAGCTTTTGCTCACGTCTCCACAATCGATGTTACCGAGAATCCTGAGGTTGCGACAAGGTATAACATCCAATCATTGCCAACTTTGATAATAAATGATGAAAAGGTTCTAAGCGGCCAGATCACCGAGGGTGAAGTTCAGAACGTGCTCTGGAACAAGTTAGTTACGACAATTTTAGAACGTGAAAAATCATATGATAAGCGAAAAGAAACCATGCTGGCGATTACAACCAATACTCTTTCTTCAGCGCTTGAACTTCAACTTGTTCGACCAAGCATTGGAGATTATACCCATATTGGAACGCTGCAGAAAACAACATTTTCAATATTAGGTTTAGATGTTTTAGCTACACGCTTATTTTACGAGGCAGGTAAAGATTTAGGCTTATATGGTGCAGATTCTCATCTTCTCTTAAGTTTAAATCCTAAAATCGGAGCTGAAATCCGATCTATCGAAAAACGCTTTAAATATGTAATAGAAGGAATCAGCGAATTCTATAATAGACAAACAAGTAACCTACCTACCTATTTCAGCGACCGAGTTGACATAATTAGTCTTGATGATGACGAAGCAGTGATCCGTGTCTATGAAACTGCATCTTCTACACAAGCCATGGACATTGGTGAACCTCTTTGTCATTTCACTGCTGGCGAAATGGCTGGCATGATCGAAGTATTACTTGCAGAAAATGTTATCGTTCGAGAAACGGCATGTTGGGGTACTGGAAACGCATATTGCGAGTTTTACATAAAACTCGCTGGAGAAAAAGAGAAACCTTATCCTTTACCAAAAAAACGAAAAGATAGACCTGAAAGATTTAAGGCACTTGTAGAACATAGCATGCATCTTGCCTATGATTCTATCTTCATGAAAACAAAAATACGTCCAAATACAGGAGATTACCTGCACCTTGGGGTGCTCCAACAACAACTTACATCACTTAAACTCTCTGATCCATTTACAGGAAGTTTACTTTACGCAGCAGGACATCAACAAGGTTTAAATAGCCCCGAAATTGAATTTATTAACCGAATTAAAAATAAATCTGCTGAAATTGGAACTATGGAGTTCTTAGAGGCTTTAAAAGTCTTAAGAAACTTCTACAATCATCCAAGTTCATTTCTATCACGTGAACATGGCAAGGTTCGTTCACGAAATTTACGAAAAAAAAGTGCTTCTCTACAAATCTATGAACTCGCCTCTGCTACTGCAACTCCAAATGCGGGTGTTAATTTTTGTGATTTCGAAGCAGGTAAAATTGCAGGTCTGTTTGAACGATTAACTGGACAAAATATTGTTGCTAATGAACTAAAATGCTGGGGTTTGGGTAATACTTTTTGTGAATTTGAAATAAAAGTTGTTGATTGAACTTCTTGTCTTTTAGACAATTTCAATCATATAGACCGTGGTATCTAATAAATACTCAACAATTTTTGATGATTAAATTCTTAAGTGCATGCCTTAATCATTTCACTATATTTCATCACAATTATCTAATAGCTTGAGGTGAATGTAATTGACAGAAGGTGAAACTAAAGATGTTTACATAAGCCCATTCATTCAACAGATCACTGGCGAGGTTAATTTACCACAACAAGTGTATATTTTCGATACAACTCTTCGGGACGGAGAGCAAACTCCTGGTGTTGCACTGACAATTGATGAAAAAATTCAGATTGCATTGGCGTTAGATGAACTTGGTGTAGATGTCATCGAGGCCGGCATGCCCGTTGTAAGTGCTGGTGAGCGAGAATCCGTTAAAAAAATAATGCAATTGGGTCTAAATGCCGAGATTGCTGGATTGGCACGCACAAGAAGTTCAGATTTGGAGACTATCCAAGAATGTGAAGTAGATATCGCTCATATTTTCATAGCTACATCTGATTTACACCTTCAATATAAACTACGTATGACACGAGAAGAGGTTCTTGAACAAATTGTAAACTCGATAACATATGCTAAGGAATTAGGATTTAAGGGGATTGAATACTCTGCCGAAGATGCTACTCGCACTGATCTTGATTTTCTGGTAAGGGCATACACTACAGCAGTGTCTGCAGGTGCTGATCGAATTAATATTCCTGATACTGTTGGGACAATAACGCCTCATGCTTATGGTGTTCTCACTAAAAGACTGACTGAGGCTGTTAGAGCGATAAATAACGACACCAGAATTAGCTTACACTGCCATAATGATTTTGGTCTCGCCACAGCATGCTCTCTTGCGGGAATTGAAGTTGGTGCTAACCAAGTTCACGTTACGGTTAATGGAATCGGTGAACGCGCTGGTAACGCCTCTCTTGAAGAAATTGTAATGTCTCTTTACGCTTTGTATGGAGTTCCTACCAACATCAAACTGAAACAGCTCTATAAAACGTCGAAACTGGTTGAAAAACTAACTAAAGTTCCGATTTCTCCCTGCCAACCCTTTATTGGCGATAACACTTTTCGTCATGAAAGCGGTATACACGCACATGCCGCACTAGCCCACCCACGCACATACGAACCTATTACACCAGAGCTTATCGGAAAACGCAAAGATAGCGAAATTGCAATGAAAGGTGTCGTTATAGGAAAACATTCTGGGGCTCATTCCATCCAAGAAAAACTGAAAGCCTTCGGCATTGACGCTACCCGTGAACAAACTGCGGAAATTCTTTCTCGGATTAAAGAAATCGGCGACAAAGGAAAACGAGTTACCGATTTCCATCTCATCACCATTGCTGAATCCATCGTTGGAAAAATGGCTGAACCAGTTCTTGACTTAAAGGAATTAACTGTTGTCACAGGCTTGCATATCACGCCCTCAGCGACAGTTAAATTACGGATTAAGCAAAATAGTTCATTTATCGAAAAAGTAGCTTCTGATATCGGAGTTGGCCCGGTTGATGCTGCCTGTAATGCACTTCAATCAGCATTCAAGGATATTGTTAAAGATTTCGGCGATATCAAACTGGAAAAATTCAGTATGGATGCAATAGAAGCAAATACTGATGCTTTTGCCACAGTTCACGTTAGAGTTTCTGATGAACAGGGTTTTGTGACGGATGCAAGCGCATCGAAAGAAGATATTGTCGTAGCTAGTATTGAAGCTCTCGTAAACGGTTTTAATCGGCTCTTATATAAACGACGAGAAAGTTAAAACAGAAAAAAAGAGACTCCCTTTAAAAAAGGAAAAAATTGAGTGGGGTTTTTGCATCTCACTCTTCTTCGGATGGTGATTCTTTACTTGTTTTTTTAGAACTTGCTTTAGTTTCCTTTGGTGGTGCTTTTTTAAATTCCTCTTCCATTTCTGCAATGTCTTCAGCGTCCTCTGGTAACTCCTCTGGAACCGCTTCTACCTCTTCCATCGCATATTTCTCGCGTTGCTTTTTCTTTTGACGCTTGGTCCAAACAAGTGGAACTACAACCATTACTACTGCTAGACCAATCATGAAGAACAGGTTCAGTGGATAGGTGCCGGTAATATTAAGCCATTGGGGAACGGCAATGCCTATAGTAAGCCCTGCGGCTGTTGCTGCGCCGGTGCCTGCTGCGGCAACTCCAAAGTTGAGTAACCCGGCTTCGGTTAAGACCGTCATGGCATCTGCGGCTTCCCGTTGTCCTGTGCCTAGGGCTGCTGCTAGTTTTGAGACCGCGTTTTTCTTAACTTCCGCAAGAATGCCAATAGCTCTGGTACTGGAGGATTTCAGCGCGTTGCGATATTCATTTATGAGGTCCGCCGTGAGCAACCCACAACCAGGGCATTTCTCAGGTGCCGACCACTTTGCCGCACAGTTCGGACAGTTTGTCATGTGCCGGACTCTATTCTTAATCGCACGTGCGATCTTTGATAGAATCCTATTCCTCGCTTCTGAGGTCAATTTGCCAGTTGCAAAGTTCTGCAAACTGCTTGTTGCACCAAAAATCGATCCCGGGCCCAGTGAAGCGGCTGAGGGGACACCACTCATAAATGAGGGGAATACGCCTCCTAATTGTAATCCAGTTGCTACAACTGCCACACCTGCAACTGCCGTAACTCCTACGGTTGCCTGTCCTTCTGGGGTACTTAACTGTTTTCTTAGTTTTTGACTAGCTGATGTTTCTGTCTTTTGTCCGGTTTCGGGGTCTACAGTATACCAGTCCTGCACATTGACATTAACATCCATCTCTGCGACTTCTTCTTCTACTGCCTGCATTGTAGACATCTGTTCTGCTTGGGCACTAGCACTTGGCGGAGGACCTCCAACTGCATACGTGATGTATACCGTAATTTCAAGGAATCCCGTGTAAATTGGCTCCGGTACATTATATCCTGCAGCTTCAGCTTCAGCTATCACATCCAAAGTTTGATCGAATATAACTGTATCAGGAGCGTTGGCTGGAAATGTTTGATCGACAATATAATTCCCTTGTTGAGGATATCGATAAACCGATCCAAATCCTTGCACGAGTTCTACTGTCGCATAAAAGTCCTGTATATAGACAGCTTCTGGTCCAGTTCCTGCTACTATCCTAATGTTTAGTGGTTCAAGTCTATTGTCGTCGGTGATGTCTAATCTAAATTCGGTTGCAGTTACACCGGTGCCTGCAACAAGTTCATCGTTAAGGTAGAGATAATATCTGAAAGCGGGCTCAGTTGTATCCTGAGACGATACTGGTGTCGTGGCGACTAAGAGGAGCATTAGTCCTAGAAATCCGAAGAATAAATAGCGTGATATTACACCTCTATTTCGTTTTAACATAAGACATCTCCTTTTCTAATATTGATTATTTTTTATAGTCCACTTCCTAATATATCTCTCTTTCTTTAGTTTTAAAAAAGTGTTTGGTACAAAATTTCCTGTAGGTCTGATCTCTAGCCTTTAACTTCTCATTGTAGATCAAAATTCAATCATTTAACTCGCGTAGATCTCAGGTTCTGCAAAATTAAGACAGATAAAAAAATATGATAAGAGTTAGCTAAGAACCCAAGTTACTAGAAATTAATGATAACCAAAAAAAAATTCTGATAGACGCACAAACAACAACTAAAAGATCTATATGCAAAAAGAAACAAGGAAAAAAAAAGAAAGAGGGGTTTAGATAGTTTAATCGCCAACCTCTGCAAGTGGGAATACTTTGTTTACTTCTTTGACCATCTTCTTGGCTTTTTCCATACCGGGTAGCCAGTAGTCTTCCTTCCACTTTCTCTGTGGCCAGTCTTCGTCGAATGGCACACGCTTGAAGCCGCCAAATCGCTCGATGATTTCTTTCATGAAATCTTGTCGTGCGAAATAGGGTCTCATCATGTCTCCGCTTGTACGAGCTGGGTCAATTGCCCATTTGAATACATTCTCATTTGTGAGCACTGGTTCATACTCTACGAGTTCGTATTCCATGTCACCAGCACCAAGCATTTCCATCGCTTTGATGTGGATTCTTGGGGAGTAGTCTTGGATCAGTTCGTAGCGATCCTGACCGACTTTGATTCCCTTCTCATCGGCAACGCTCCATGGTCCAATTGGGGCTTGGTCAACTAAATCACATGAGGCAGCATCAACAGCAACGAAGTCCTTAGTCGCTAGTGTCCCAATATCGGGTGCAACTGGAAGGTCTGCCCATGGGACACAGTCACACATCTGGTCGTTGTCGATCAAGTAGGTAATCATTCCTACTTTATCGCGGTATTTTGTGAATTCTTTGCCTGGCTCTTGCCATACATTTAGTGTACCCATTGCTGCGTCAGACATGGCGATCTGGTTCATTGGCCAATAATCGTCACGCCATTTTAGTGCGCTTGTCGCCATGATAATGCAGTGCCATTGACAGGTCTGGCACATATAGCATTTGTCCCAATCGATCTCTACAGTATCTTCAAGGACATTTACAGCATCTACTGGACATACACGTGCACACATGTCTGCTACTGGACAGCCTTTTTGACCAGGACAGTTCTCTTTAACTACAACAGGCCAACCCATATGATCTTCTGGTTCACCCCACATTGCTAAGTGGCTGTTATACTTACCACGTTTTGATTGTGCACCGATTCCTAGGTTTTTGATAGCACCACCATAAGCGGTCATTGGATGTCCTTTACCATGTGTTGTCACAAGCATGGCGTCAGCTTCCGCAATAGCACGGGCTGTATAGGACTCCTTCAAAATGTTTCCATTTGGAACTGGGATTACAACATCATCTTCTCCGGCAAAGCCGTCGGCAATGATTATTGGGCAACCCATTGATGCGGGTGTGAAACCGTGATATGCTGCAGTAATAAGTTCGACAATTGCATTAATACGGCTGCAGCAGTGGCTATATGGCTGAGTTGTCGTATCTGTGACGAATGGTCGACCTCCTTCACGTTTTACCATATCTGCCATGGCTGCAACACATTCTGGTCGCAATACGTGAGTTCGTCCCCATTCTCCTAAATGAATTTTGATCGCTGAATAATCACCTTTGTCTATACACTCGTCTAGACCTGCTTCGTAGAAGAGATCTTTGGCTCTGTAGATCTTCGATTCTACCCAGTTTCTTTCTCTTGCTTCTGAAAACCAAACTTTTTCTGGCATTTTGTTATACCTCTCAATTGAGATTATTCTCTTTCGCCAACCAGGGCTAAGAGAGTGATTAATTTTAGATAATAAAGTATTTAAATAGATTATTAGTTTCACAAACAAATAGAATTTCTTTCTAGATCTTTTATGAGCGATCTCCGTAGTTAAAAATATTCAAGGAAATCACTGAAAAAGATGTTTCTGTCGCTTTATGGACGAAAACTATTCAGAAGTTAACTAATATTGAAGAATGAGCCATTGCTTTGTTATGAATATTTCTTCTTAGCTTAACATAAAAGTTCTAAAAATCAATAAGATGAAATAAAATAAGATATTAGAGCATGGTAACCATGATATTGGCAATTAAATAGTTAAAAAATAATATTAAAATGAAAAATGCCGTAACGGGTCTGCTTATCATCCACTTTCAACAAAGCAAAATAATAAGCGGTTTTTTCCCTAATTCAATGAACCAGAATTATTTACATTTGTAACATGGGACGTTTTAGTTAAATTATATCACAATCAAAGGAAATCATTCAACTCGAAAGTATCGTTGACATCCTGAAATATGACTATATCATATTGTAATAGTTGAAAACAATTTTGCCACAGCCTTTTTATAACAACATTTTTGATTCAATTAATCGATTTTGTTCTTGCTTAAAAGACCGAATGTTTTTTCTCCACATGACATTGACATTAGAGCATTTATAAATTAATATGAGCGTATGAAAGGATCTAATCACTGAAATGTTTAAGGAATTAGTCCTATATGGAAATCCTGATCATTAGATTTCATTTCAGGTGGAACTCGTAAATTATTATTGTTCGGTAAGGGAAACTAGTTGTTTTGTTTCTGTAAGAATATTATTATAGAGTCGCGAGTCAATTTTACGAACTAATTTTTCCAGCAACGCATTAATCTTTCTACTTATCTCATATTCCCCGGTTAGGCACTTATTACAAGCGACGTAAGGTAAAAAGGGGAATTTATTCAAGGTCTTTACAGTATTATCTTTCTTCGGATAAGTTACAGGGGCATTTTTTTCAATTAGAGCGATGATTTCATCATCATTATTGGTGCTATATTGATCTTTTAGCGCATTAACATAATTTTGCGTGTTAATAATAATGTACTTGTTGTATTCTTTGATGCAATGTGATGGATATCCCAAAATGCGACCGATCTGAGAGTTAGTCATCTTAGGTTTAAGTTGCGATTGTATTTCCTTGTCTTTATAGGCCCACAATAAGATAGTCGGCTTTTTTGATGCATTCAATTCCACGAAATAGGAACGGATTTTGGGAGCTATATTTGTTTTATCAAGAGAGGGTTGAATTCTTCTGAGTGTAGTTACAGAAGTGAGCAATTTAAACTTTCTAAGGATTTTTCTTAGGATTTGTAGATTAGGAAGGAGGTTATCATCTTCCGGTTCGATAAATGCAACCTTTTTTTGTTCCGCTAAGACGGCACAAAGAGAAAGTTTATTATGAAGGTCTTCAATTCGCAGAATACTTGTCGGAATCTCCTTTATACTATCCCATAATTTATTGACTTGGTTTATATCCGTTGATGGCATGGCAGCAACCTTTCCTATTAACAAATGCACTCCACTTGAAACCATACTTGAAGATTTAAATTTCGTTTCATTATTCCAAGACCTTAATGAACAAGTTTAATAGAAAGTTCTTCCTATTCCACATGAAGTTATGGTTGACTCTTGGAGGTATCTCTTATTAGAACTGCGAACGACTCCAACATTTTGGAACGTTCATTATTGATGCTACTCTTGGAGAATCATGCTATCTTTCTGGATTTTGAATGGCATTTAATGGTTCCAGAAAATGCACAAGGTAAGTTGCATTATTTCTTTATGCGTCAACTAAACGTAGGAACAAAAGGTCTCCAAAATATCCTTCGAGATTTACGAAAGAAGGGATTAGTGCACAGAGATGATCTGAAAAGAGGGCGTTCTTTTGCGATGAGATATCTTCTTACACCTCGTGGCAGATTGTTGGCAAATGAACTGCTTAAGGAAAGAGGGGTTTATCCAGTTCAAAAAGAAAACTTTATGCGAGTTTTAGTGAAATCAGACGCTGAGCAGGGGCGAGAGGAACCTCTTTTTGCAATAAAAGGAGGGGCAATTGTCTCGATTGATTCAGTAACAATTAAGAAAGAAACACGATTGGAGCCTATAAAGCAAGAATATGTCTTTGTGAAAGAGGATGTTGTAATTGTAACAAAACAAGTGTCTGAGGGCAATTGTAAAATTATAGTTAAAGGATTAGAGATTGAAGTCGATCCAATGATTTATGAGAAGGCAAAACGTGTATGTAAGGTTACAGAAGCTTGCGAAGATTTCGAATATTGTATGCAAACACCTCTTTCTGACGAATGTTTTTCCTCTGTAACTGTATTGAGAAAAGGAACTCATACGAAAAAAATATTGAAAGAATGGAGAACTAAATTGGTTAATACGACGGATTGAGTTAGATGCGGGACAAGGATCTGAAGCGATTGGAGGATGACCTTTTAGTTCTTTGTTTAGATAATTGTAGCATTTATTTGTATGCAGATGATCGACACTATATAGATGCTCGTCGACCAAACTCAGATATAGATAAGCCTGGAAAGAATCTCAATTGGTATCTCTCCCAATTGCGGGTAGGATCGAGAACATTTATGCGAATAGCAAAGCAGGCGTGTGCAAAACAATTTTTAGAAGAAAGAAAAGTGTGGCGATATCGCTCGTATGTTAAACGTCTAGAACTTACGCCTTTAGGAGAAGACATTGCAAAACGATTGAAGGCGGAAAGAGACGATAACCTTCCAGAATGCCCCGAAGATTTAGTTATCAAAGTGCGAGTAAAGGTTAACACACCTTTGATACAGGAAGAGCCAATACTTGTTTTTAATGAAGAAAACTATCTTACATCCTTAAACGACGTTACTTTATTACGAGAAAAAACTGAAACCGAAGAATACGTGATTACACGAAGCGATATAAAAATTGTCACTGTGAGGCGAGAAGAGAACGATAAAAAAATTCTGGTAAAGGGTGCTGAAATATGTTCTTCTCTCTCTAACAGAATACAACGGATGATACGGTTAACTTTAGGTGATAAGAATCTTCATTTTTATTTTGTCCCACATAAATCATTTTCCAGCAAAAATCTCTCGACTGTTAAAAATCTAAGAACAATTCAGGCGAAACAAATGCTGAAACAGTGGAACGGCTTCCAGAAATCATCATTTTAGAATAAGATCTTAAAAACAAAGTTAAATTTCTATTATATGTCGTAAACCTCAACATTTTAAGCACATTATTGATAAAGAATTTATAGGGCACCCTCAGGTAGATATTATGGACGAAGTCTTATCACAACTAGAAGAACAGTTTCTTGTGCTTCTTTTTGAGAATGGGGGCATTTATCCCCAATATGAACGTTGGGATCTCGGGCCACAAGCAGTTCAACAGGGTAAAATAATTTTCTGGTATTCAGGAAAGCTAAATGCTGGATCAAAAACACTTATAAAAATCATGAGGAGCTTTGATGAAAAGAATCTTCTTATACGGAAAGATACTGCAAGAGATCGTTCTCCAGTGATGCGATATATTCTAACAAAGAAAGGTATGGAACTAGCACTTGAGATTAGATCAAAAAATCACACAGAGTGTAGTAAATCACCTGAGGAATGCATGGTTAAAGTTTTGACCACAGAAAGTAATAGTAAAAGCACAGAACAACCACTTTTTGCAATCAAGAACAATAATATTCTCTCAATTGAAAATGTTACTATCAAGAAGGAAACAGAAGATGCAAAAAAATCCGTAATTATAAGTGGAGATACTCTTATCGTCACGGTCCGAAAAAACAATAAGACACCTGATTCACGTGAAATTTTAATAAAAGGTATTGAATGTGATGTAGATTCATTTGAGAAGGCGAAACGCTACGCAAATGTTATTCTAAAACAGAGAGATAATTATAATAGGGATCGAGTATCCTACACGTTTATTCCTCTGGATCCACTCCCAGACGATTATTTTTCAAGAAAACTTACTTTACATCAAAAAACGAAAAAACTTCTCAAGGAATGGCAAGGCCATGACTTGAATGGATCATAGAAGAATAGGAATTGACGAATGACCAATTAGAACGCTGCTGCCAGCATATCGTTGATATTTACTACAACATCTTGCCAACGGTTTATTTCTAGCACCTTTCCATTTTTCGCAAGTTGTTCTGCAAACCATGGTCTACCTGGAGGGATGTAAAAAACGTTCACTTGATCGAAAAACTTTATAATTTCTCTAGGATCATTCCCGTATGTCCAGACGCAATCCGAGATAAGGAAAGCGACCTTTTTTGACGAATTTGCGCGAATGAATTCGGACAAAGCAAGTTCTAGAGCACCTCTTATATTTGTCAGCATAGTATGGCGAAGTGAGACGATATCTGTTACAACTTCATCAATTTGCTTTTGTTGATTGAGTCCTTTTAATAGATACATTGCATTATTATAGGCAATGACTCCAAAACTATCATGCTTGCGATTCATTGCATATGAGAGTACAGATGCAATTAAAGTTGCGATCTCTATTTTCTCTCCTCGCATGCTTTCGGAACTATCAACAAGGAGTATTGCTCCTCGACTAGATTTTTCTCTGCATCGTACGAAAAAATCTTCTTCTTTGGGATATATTTCTTGTACTAAATTCTCAATTGTACGATCGATGTCTAACTCGTCCATTCCATTGAATTTGTGAGGGCGTAAGCGTCCTTCACGTCTGCCAAAGGGTGTAGCCCTGAGTGCACGTTTTATAGCAATCTGCATTGATAATATTTTTGCTAATTGTTTCATATATTCCCTTGGGCTTCGTTTGTGAAATGCGAATCCTTCTACTGAATCATAAGTTGGATGTGTATCAAATGATACGAGAGTTTCCTCTATATCCTTACGTAGGCTCTCAGAATACGATTCTATACCTGTTCCCTTATCAAGAGGAAGTGCATATGAATCACCTTCGATTTCATCTGGCATTGAAACATTAACTTCTTGAATATCTTCGTCCTCTTCTTCCTCTTCGCTTGATTCCTCTTTCTTATCAGGGAATATATCCTGTTCCAGATCTTCTTCTGTTTCCTCTTGTTGATCTTCACCTTCTCCTGGTTTTTCTGGTTCAATCTCACTTTGAAGTTCTTCAAAGATTGATGAAATTATCTCATAAATAATCTCTTCTTCAGTCTTATCAGTCGTTGGGGAGGGCCAAATTTTTAAACGCAAGGAAACGATAGCAGCGTCGAGTAAGTCCTCAAAGGTATAATTTTCAGCTTTTGAAGGATCATTTTGAATAAGTTGTACTAAATCAATGGCACCTCTCACACTTGCTCCTGCCTTCAACTCTGGGTGTTTTCTACTTCTCCGGACGATTTCAACCGCTAAATCGATCAGCCAGTCATCTTCGCATTGTGTATTGTTTTTGGTGATTAGAATTTCCTCTTCTTTAGGCTGATACACCATTCTCAGGCTTACAAATCTGTCAAGGACTCCCCTACTTATTCGAGATACTCCAATATCATCTAAGGGGTTCTGGGTTGCTACCACCGAGAAATTTGCATTCGCTGTTATGTTGCCATAACGCGGGATATCCATTGTTTTTTCGCTAAGCGAAACAAGCAATACATTGAGAGTTTCTGGCGGTGCTCTGTTGATTTCTTCTATGTAAAGTATGCCACCTTCTTCCATAGCTCTTGATAGTGGACCTTTTCGAAAGTTCTCTGGGCGGTACCCCGACTGCAATACCGCTGAGGGATCAAAATATCCCACTAATTTGGGTACTGTCAAGTCTTCGTTGCCCTCAACAAAATAAAATGGAACATTCATAACGTCACTAAGAGCTCTAAGTATTGTTGTTTTGGAGGTTCCAGGAGCACCTTCAAGGAGAACTGCTTTATCGGCAGATAATGAACTTAATATAAGACGAGTTTCCTTTCGTCTTCCTACGATTCGTGCGCATACTTCATCGTATACACTATTTACGTTGATGTTCATGTTTGACGCTTCCTTCCTTTTGCAAATTTTAATAGAGTGCAACTAATAGTGATTATAAAAATATATCCAATACGATGTAATTTCCCAGATTTTATTCAGTATATATTGACTAATTATGTTATTTGGAACAAAATGTCTTTATAAAACTCGTGTTTCGCGTACTACTTAAAATGCGCCGCTTAATATTCTCTTGATATGTCTTTTAGTTGTTAACAATTCTGACACTCTCTAAAATAAAATTTATAAAGATGGACAGGCTTTAAGCTATCCTATTGTTGCAAAATCCTTTTGATATTGATGTCATAAGGAAAAGTTCTTAATGAATCTCTCAATAGAGAAATCGCAAAATATTCAGACATGATTATTTCATATTTTATGTGTATGAAAGAAAATATGAGGTAATGAAAATGGTAAAAGTATCAATAGCCAAAGCAGAAAATTATGAAGAGGCGCAAGCGGGAATTCGGGCAGTTATGGAACCTTTAGGAGGTTTTGGTGCCTTTATTAAAGACGGTCAGAGTGTATGGCTCAAACCTAATATGGTACGTCCATTACCAAATGTTCCTGCGCTTACAGATGCTCGATTTATGGCAGCATTGATCAGAGAAATAAAAGAACAGACCGATCCCTCTAGAATCGTCGTCGCTGATGCCCCCTTCAGAGGATATCCTGGCGAAAAAGCTTTTAACTTTGAGGGAGAGTACAGTGGCTTAAAAATGAAAGAGACCTGTGAGAAAGAAGGAGCAGACGTAATTTACCTTGACGAATACGAATGGGAAACCGTGGAAATTCCAAATGCGAAGGTGCTAAGGGAAGTCGAATTTTCCAAACTTAGAAATGAAGTAGATGTAATTATCAATGTTCCAAAGCTGAAGACTCATGTACAGCCAGGCATTACTGTGGCGATAAAGAATTGGCATGGCTTTATTAGTTGGAAATATAGACGACTATGGCATTCAGATAACCTCTCTCAGAAGTTAGTGGATATCTTCAAAGGCCCTGGCGCAATGCCCGCTTTGAATATAGTGGATGGAATTATTGGCGTCCATGAATTTGGTCCTAGTATTGCTGGCTTACCTTTTGAGTCAAAATTGCTCATCGCAAGCCCAGATCCAGTAGCAACAGACGCAGTAGCAGCTTACTTGATGGGATGGGAAGACCCGTTTGATGTCGAGATGGTTCGTATAGGCGACTATGATGGTGTTGGTGTAGGAGATATCAGCAAAATTGAGGTTGTTGGCGAACCGTTGTACCACATCGAGGGTTGGATTCGACCAAACATGAAACTTATTGCTGAGTATCCGAATATCAATGTTATAGCAGGCTCATATTGTGCAGGCTGTAAATCTAGACTGAAATTTGCAATCGAGAATATCCTCAAGCGAGGAATGTGGGACAAATATTTCGAGGAACATGAACCTCTTACCTTAGTATGTGGAGTCGGTGCCAAATTACCTGAACCAAGCGAGAACGTTATGTATCTAGGTGACTGTATACAATTTGACACTGTATGGGATGAAAAAGGTAATCCAAGATTAGGCTATGACGAAGCAACAATCGAGAAACGTCGTGTTATTCTTGAAGATCCAAAGGCTATATGGCTTAAGGGATGTCCTATTTGGTTCACAGAGGTTTCCGACGTCATTAAAGAGCGTTTAGAAAAAGCAGAAAAAGCAAAAGCGTAATATTCCTTTTTTTATTCTTTATTTTATTTTACAATTAGCGATCCCAAGGTTTAATTCCTGTAATCGAATCTCTTGAAAAATCAAATACTGTTGATTCTTTCATTCCTTCGGTTATTGCTACTTGCTTATCTTTAGTTATTTCTCCAACAACCGCTGCCGCTAAATTTTGTTTTTCAAAAATAGATAATGTTTCTTGAGCCAAGTTTGGATGTGTAGTGAGCAAATAACCGAAACCAGGATTCACTTTTAACCAATCTTCTAATGAGAATGAAGTAGGCTTCGGTATCTTTGTAACATCAACAAGAGCACCTGTTCCTGCAACTTCTAACATCATCGCCAACGTTCCAATAATCCCCGGCATACTAATATCCTTGCAAGAAGTTGCTAACTTAAGGTGTGCAATGGTCCTAATCGTTTCAAAATTGTTTCGAACGAGTTCCGGATCTTTAAAAGAAGTGTTATCAAAACCGGTGAAGGCTGTTTCTTTTCCATTAGTATCGATCGCTACTATGAGATTATCTCCTGGTCTTGAACCATGAGAATAGAGTATTTCATCCTTTCTTGCTGCACCAATCGTTGAACAATCAAGGGCGGCTACTGGTGCATCTGGAATTATATGTCCTCCGAGAGGCGGACAATTAAATACATCTGCACCCTTTTTAAGGCCATAAAGAATCTCATCTAGAATTTCTTCGTCGTTAAAACTAATGACACTCAAGAAGCCAAGTGGCTTACCACCCATAGCATAGATGTCCTTTACATTTACTACAACACAAAAATATCCGGCTTCCCTTGGATGTTTTTCAACAAATTGAGATCGCATCGCATCATTAGTGAATAGAATCACATCATTTTGTCCAAGTTCCTGCAGATTTATGGCAGCAGAGTCTTCACCATAGGCTTCTAACACGTAATTATTTCGTAATTTGGAACCTAAAATTTCCGTTATTCTTTGAATCGGTTTTTTCCTTACTATTCCCTCATTTAGCCTAAGACTCTTCGCCAATTCATCAATGTCCATATCATTGAACTTCCTGAGTTCTTTTCTTATCTGGAGTTCTGATTGTTACAGAAAAGAGTATTTCTACTTTCTTTTGTTGTTATTCTTTTCTGCGAAAGATTCTTAAAGTTGATGCTTTCCGGTAGGATGTACCTTATAGGAGGAGATGCTTATTCGTATCAAAATCTCTTCAATTATTATAATTCTTCTTCTTTGCGTATCAGTAGCATTTCTATGTATGCCCGTTAAAGCCGACACAAATGCAAACAACTCCTTGTTTGTAACAGGGTTACAAGGAGATTCGGAGCTTATCAATAGATACTATGTTTATGTAAATGATACACACCCCTCTTTTACGGTAAAAGTTGACGTAAAATGGTGGAAAGGTTCAACTGCATCAAATATGAGGATTACTGTAGAAAAACCTGGAGGAACG
>JBHLOP010000019.1:0-15844 GCA_048940375.1 Promethearchaeota archaeon
AGTTGTCAATTTGAGCCTTATTTTTTCTCTTTATCTCTAAAGAGAAGAAAAAGGAAACCAGTATCTCTTTTCTTAAATTCCCAATTTAAATAAACTTTCCTTTTCGATGTACAACAAAGCCAAGACTTTAGATAAAAATTCGAGATTTTTGTAAAAAATTAAGAATTGATTCTTTAATATCTTAGATAGACTATTTTTTTGCTTAGAATCAAAAAATTCAAAAAAAGCGATAAAAAAAGTGAAAGATTTGATTTTATGAGATTTCTCACGAAGATCGTTCTTTTATGAGGTTGGAACACTATTATTTAACCTAACTGTGCTTTAAGCTCTGCAATCTCCTTCTTCAGGCGTGCAACTAAATCTGAGTGCTTCTCCTCGGAAATTTTTCCATCAAGGAGTAGATCATCTGCTTTTTCTATTCTCTCTTGACGTTCTTTGATCTCCTTTTTAATTTTACCTGCATCAGTAGATGTCGTTGGAACCGTTGATGGACCTGCGACAGGAACGACACCAGCTCCAGTGACAATTGTTGGTGACGCATCAATTGAGACACCTTTCTTACCTAGTTCGCGATATCCTTCAGCTTTTACAAGTTCTTCAACGCTTATACCCGCTTCTTTGGCTCTTAAATACAACTCTGTGTCAACACCTTTCATTGTAGCATACTTTTCAGCCTCTATTCTTGCAAGTGCTTCATCTTCAGCAGTTGATGAAAGTGCTTCATATTTTGCTTTCATAGCTTCTAATTCTGCGAGTTTTAACTCCTTTTCTTTTTCAAGCATCGCAAGTTCTGTTTCAGAACTTATCATTTTCGCCTTGGCAGTTTTTTGTATAACTAATTCTTCGTATTCTTCGGCTCCAGCGATGGTTGCTATTTCAAGTCGCGCTAACTGGACTCCCCAATCGCCAAATGTATTCTCCGCGATTACCTTTGCTTTAGTGGAAATACCTTCGCGATTTGAAAACACATCTTCTAATGGATAGGTGGATACTGTTTGAGTTACAATTCCTCTCATTGAGTCCTTTGCCCAGTTATCAAACTCATCAGGCGCTAATTTCTCTTTACCACCAATAAAGTTTTGAACAAGGCGTTTAGGGTCACTAATTTTGATGTATGCAGTGCCTGAGGCACCGATCTTTACCTTATCTTGTGTATAAATACGTTTAGGAACTCCCCAAGGAATTTTATATTCGCGTGTATTTACCCATACGATTTCAGTGCCAATTAGTGCACTGTAGAGTTTTCTTACATCCATTCCGCTGAAGATTTTGTGAATTATTCCTTTAGAATCCTCTTTCCTCCACGCTTTGTCCAGTTTCCCTGCAGCTTCTAATTCTTGTGCACGTGCTCTTGCTTTTTCTTCAATCTTTCTCTCTTCTTCTGGTATTAAATCATATACCCCTGCGCTTAATTCTCCTATCAAAGTTCCCTGTTTATAAAACAATGCTTTTTCATACGATCGTACAACAAATCCTCGAATGGGCTCCTGAAGTCTCGCATCATATCCACACTTCTTACAGAAAGCCTGACCTGCTTTTATTGTAGAAACTCGTTCGGTAGGTATATCTGCTCCACATTTTTTACAGAATTTTTGTCCTTTATTTGCAAGTGTTCCACATTGTGGACATTTCCTTGCTTCTGCTAGTTTTCTACATCCCGGGCAGTGCATATCATAAATTGGCGGAGCATTCATAATATCTTCATACGTAAGACGATGTATTATTCCAGGATAAACTTGGTGGTTCCAAATGTATGTATATCGATCTCTACCCCATTCTTTTTCAATTACCTCATCAGCGTCTAATCCTTTGTCTGCTACTCTTTTAAGATCCTTGTCTACTTTTCTAGTTCTAAACCATTCTTTAATCGATGACATTTCTCTCCATCCTCTCCTTATCCTTTATATAGGCTTGGCACATACCAAGCTGTGCCTCCCGCATAACTAGAATCACGTCGGGTAACTCCTTCTTGCTCAAGAGTTTGTAACGCTCGCATTACACGTTCATTGTCCCATTGTGTTTTTATCATCAGATCTTCAAGGGAAATATATCCATTTGAGGTTGCAGCCAGCTCAAGTACTGTTCGTGAATCTTCTGTCATGCCTACGGGCACAAATTCAACAAGTTTTAAGCCTGAAGGTTTCAATACATGCATATCAGCTATCATTCCAGCTTTATCTAATTTCTTAACTGCTTTTTCAATATCATTTACATTGAATTCTATGTCTAATCTACGTTCACGCATTTTCATGTAAAGATCTGCTAGCGAACAGATGCCTCCTGTTTCATTTTTGATCATATCTTTGAGCTTAAGAATTTCTTCACCAAGTTTCTCATAATAGTCGCCTTTGCCAAAAATTCTTGGCTTTTTCGCTTTTTCGTCTTCCATTGCTTTTCTAACTTCTCTGACTTTGCCCTTCTCTCGATGTCTCATTTGCCATAATTTTTCGTCAAGTACTTCCTCGATGTTTTTGTATACGCCATGCCATTTGCCAGGAACCCACTGATAGATGTGTTCGGCTTCTGTCACGCCCAACAGCAAATCTTGTCTCTTCTTGAAGAGACTCACAACATCATCCATATCACTTTTTATTTCCCGGAAGAACTTCTTTCCGTCTTCTGCATTTCCATCTTCTACCTTTGGAAGTACCGTTTCTCGTAATATTTCGTTCATTGCATCGATTTCAAATAAAGTAAGCATATCTATTCCTACAAGATTTTTGAACATATCGGACTCCAACGTTACATCAAATTTTGTTGGGCCTCCAGCAGTTTTACTTTGTTTATGAAGTTTTTCGACCTCAAAAATGGGAGCCATCAACTCAACGTCTTGTTGAAATCTGTTCAATTTCTTTCTTAATCTTTCGCCTAACTTTAATACATCATCATTACCTAAGTCTACTGAAGCTTTCTGGATCTCTCCTAATAGCTCATCTGAGCTTTTTAAACTATTTAACATCTTTTCTTTTAAGACGCGATCATAGTTTTCTCGCATCTCCTTCCTCCAGCCAGGCTTAATCCATTTGAAATAATTCTTAATTTTTCTAAGCCTTTCCATAGGTCACACTCCTTTCTTTCATTTTTTTTAATTTAAACCGACTTTTGTCTTTCAAGTTTCATACTTAATGTGCTTCCACAAGTTGGACACTTGAATTTCTCAGGCCCTACCCAATCCACGCTTTCCTCGCTCAAAGGCGCACCACATTCTGAACATGTGGTGGGAACGGTCTTTATTAGTATTACTTCTTCTTTCTTCTCGATAACTCTCTCCTTAATGATCATCTCAGTTGGCTTGGAATTATTCCCTTCGGAAACTGCAGCGGCTGTAACTGGATCTACGATATCCATATATGCTCTACCAATCTCAATAGTAAGTGGCTCGCTGTAAATAGCAAGTTTTTGAGATTTAAAGATTTTCGGGGCATTAAAAAGAATCTCAGTAGGATTCAAGGAATATAATCCACCAATTGTTGGTGTAACTTTAAAATCAACAGCTCTATACGTTCCAGGACGAATTCTTTCTATGTGCTTCCCATTACCATTTCCCACTTCAAATTCAGACGGGAAATCTGTTTTGACCTCAATATTAGTAACTTCAAAATCAGATTTATTACGAATATCTACCGAAATAAGCCCTTCGTGGTCAATATATAACGCCTTAGCTTCTCTATCTATCTCAATGTTAGGTAGAACGAACACAGGTGTAAGATTAACATCAGTAGATGTTGGTTGAAAATTCCCTGCAGTTATAGTTGCTTGTGCACGCATCGCAAACACACCAACTTCACCTGTTGGCAGCTCTAATTCTATCTCTTCAGTTTCATCTTTCCTTAATGAAACTGAAATATCTTCATTCAAAACAGGGAAGTGCAATTTCAACTCAGTAGGTAGTTTTGCTGTGATAGTCAATGTGAGCGGAATCTGATTACCGATTTTGACAGCTTCAACAGTTTCAACATTTATACTTGGCAAGACTCTCAAAATTGGGATCCCCATACGATTGCATACCGGGCAACCGGTATTCACAAGATTTCTGTTGCATAATACTGGATGGGCTCCAGTTTGAATCAACTTCTTCTTATTCAGTTGATTGAAGATGTCGGCTAGGTTATCTTCAACGATTTTTGGTTTTGATTTTGAAGATTCCCACCCACAAGCTACACAAGTAACTTTATAATCAGGAGCAGCTGAATCAAAGACGCCTCCTTTTTGAAATTGCGTGAGAACCAATTGCTTTCCACATTGGGGACACAATGAGTTTAATATAGTCTGACATTTAGCATTAGGTGGCGCTGATTGAAATCCTACCCCACAGGATGGACAGAATGAAATTTTTTTCGATGCACAATGTTTGCAAAACACGCCGTGTTCAGGACAGTAAAAATTAGCGAATTTACCGCAGTGTACACAAATATAATTTGCTAATTTTTCTTTTTTCTTTCCTTCTTCAATAAGTAGCATTGAAGCCCTTGTTGTTGGAGTTGGTTTAGAGAGAGAAAATAGTGGTGAACCACAAAAAGTACAGAATCTTAGACCTTCTCTTAGTGTTCTTCTGCATCTAGGACATGCCGGCAATTTTCTAGTCCTCCAGTTTTTTCCGATGATTTTTTAGTTTTAGTACCACAATAGTGGTACTACACATATACTACTACTACATGGCGGTATTTAAAAATTTTGAGAAAACTCTCCGCATTTCAATTATAATTGTTTCAATCAAGCGAAAAACATGTCCTGGTGAATATTTAGAATGTTACATTTATCACAAAGGTTTTTATTTTACATTAGTTAATTTGCGACAAATAACTTAATGTTGGATTGCTTAACTGCCGAAATTATATCGATTTATTGACAGATGCGCTTTCATCTTCAGAATTATCTAGTCAATTAGCTCGAAAAAGTCTTTTCCAAAATTTTAGATATTTATGTCGGACGCAACATTTCTATAGGAGTTATTCAACTCTTAAAATTAGAACTACTATAAAATCAGATATAAAAGAAAATTTGGAGATATGACAAAAATGGGAGTTTCATCGTACTTTTCAGGAAGAAAAATAATTGTATACATTATAACGGCGTTTGTCGCATGGTTTGCTTGGCTGGATAATATCATTGACTACTTATATTTCCTCGGTCTCTACGCAGATACATGGCCTTACTACGATGTCTTCACTTTCCCCGACTTCGCATATAATGTCACGCTTGCACTACCGCTCATCGTTTTTGTAATGACGTTGTTGCCAGAAGCTGAAAAATGGAAAAATATTTTGCGTACCATGGGTATCATTGTACTAATTACTGCGTTGCTAATGTTAGTATCAACAATAAATCTTGTTCTTTACAGACCTTTCATTACGGCTATTGTTTTAATTGTCATTGCAGGGATATTCGCACTTCTTAATTATCCACTTAAGGATAAGACCTTTTGGGAACATGAACCTTGGCAGTGGGCAGTTAATTGGTTCGCGTGTGGAGTTTTTTTTGCATTAATTGGCTTTCTGTTACCTCCAGCTGTATTTACTGGATCCCTTGAATATCCAGTTCTTATAGGACCTTACGTCTGGGCTTTAGTGTTCGCTGTTGGCGGTATACTAGCCTTAATTCTCGGTTTCATCATGCCAGTTGAAACTGGGCTTGTTGAAGGCTTAATTGTTGGTCTGTTCGGTGCAATAGGTACGCTTCTCGGTTTGTGGCTATTTTTCTGGGATACGGAAGTTATACCTCCTGATGGATGGTACATTCAAATCTTAGTTCTATTCATAGTTTCTGGCTTTGCTGGCGGGTTCTTCAACCAGTTTAACTTCACAAAATATATCATGAATTCGTTTCAAGACTTTATCAAGATGAAACTAGTGTTAGCTCTATGGATCGTTGCATTACTTGGAGCACTCGTATCGTATTTTGCTATCGCCATCTATTTCCCAGGCGGTGTTCAAAACATAGTTTTACGTCAGGTGCTGATATTTCTCGTTCCGTCACTCATTGTAACACCCATAGCTTTTCGTAGCGCCCATTTCTGGCAAGGACTGCTCATTGGTATCACTACGAGCCTTTCATATTTCAGTGTAATCATTCAAGGCGATCCATCTCTTGAGATCATCGGACTTATTGGCTTTCCATTTGTTCCATTAATTCGCTATGCACCTCCACAGATATCCATCTATGTGGTCAATGGTTTGCTACTCGTGTTAGCAGCACTGTGGGGTGGTCTATGGGGTTCAGTTGGAAACTACTTTACAATGGCATATACAGAGATTCCTGAGGAAGGAGATGTAGCAAAGAGATTCAGAACATCATATCTATTTCGTGACCTATGGTCAAACTACTTCATTCATGGAAAAAATGTTGAGCCGGAATTTGAGAAGACTGAACAATTCAAGTTAGATTTGGATAAAATTTTAGATATTGATTTTGATCTAAAACAGACTGACTTACCAAGATTCGGTGAATACGTTTCTTTTCGCTACATGGACAGAAGTAAGCACTGGGAGACGGTTCCAAAGCCTTTGAAAACGATTGGTGTCCAACCGATAGAGGACACAGACAAAGCTAGAGTTGAATACAATAATAAGCACATTGGAGACTTTTATGATCCAAAAGTTCTCGCTGACAAATATTCCCCTGTATGGAGTCCAATGAATCTAGTATTTCAGCGTACGCTAGTTACTGCGATGCGTCCAATCATTTATGTGCTCTTGGTTATCACGTTGATACTTGTAGGCTATAGTATTTACGTTAATTTCACAGTAATTGGCGGTGGAATCGAATTTCTAGGACTTGCAGGTGCTCAGATAGTTGTTCTCATCTTCTTATTCTTCTTTATGTTCAAGTGGTACGGTTTATTCGAACAAACAGTAAACGAGCGACCAGAAGCTTCATCAAGTTTCTTAATCGTTGCTTTAATCATTGTAGTGATTATGCTATATATCACCTACACAGTGAACAGCCTTGGGACGTTCATTGTCACAGAGGCTAACGAAGACCTCATCAGATTCGAGACTAACGGACTGTATATAATGCTTCTCATAAACTTTATCTTAGGCATAGGATCTGTTCAAGTACTCGGCTCGGAAAATATGAACCTCTATTGGTATGATAAGAGACCAGAAGTTTTTCCAATGCAATCTCAAGAAGATGCGCCTGTTTGGCTTAAGGGGGACCAGTATTGGGTATTTAGGAACCTCTTCTGGTGGCCATTCGAGCTCACAGTTGGCAGTAAAGGACTTGAACACGAAGATTGGGAACGGATAGAACTGTGGGTGAATGCAAATACAGGCAAACCAGAGTGGATTATCTCAGATTATCATTGGCGTGAGTTATGGTATAGGGTGCCAGAACTAGACGAAGAAATTATGATTAAGGTCACATTTGCAACGAACTTTCATACACCAATACCTTCAGTTCTCCGAAAGGCTACATACGACAAATTTGTAGCGCAATTCGAGGGTGCTGGTGCAGCGAGTGCGGTAATTAAATATGCAATTGGTGCAGCGAAATCAGGTATCGGTCGAGCGTTTGACTCAATTGGCTCTTCTTTAGGACTAAAGACTAAGGGCGAAAAGGAGAGAGACGCAAAAACTACTGATGGAATGAAGGCTCGTACAAAAGTGCTTGGGAAATATTTTGTTGACGTTGGAGGTCCAGCTAAAGGGATCTGTGGAAAACAAATGGCAGCAACAGACTTTAACTTCTTTAGATATCCCTATGGATGTGCAAGTACTAAGGATATCGGAACTGGTGGCGCAATAGACATTAAATACTATTATCGTGAAAAAGATTTTGTTCCACCGATCAAGGAACCTGGCACAGGATTCAATTTAAAAGCTGAGAAGAAAGACGGTCTTGGTTACAAAATTTCAGTAGACGAAACAGCCCCGCAACTGTGCATGGATTGTGGTGAACCGTATAATGTCATGGAAACTGTAATTTGCCCGGCTTGTGGCTCCAACAATGAAGCGGCGTATAGAATGCCAATCGAGTAAAAGACTTTTTTTGTCTACTCTTTTTTTTATTTTGAAAGAAAAGATGAAGGTTAAGAAATGACTCAACTGCCTTGGATTATAGCTCACCGAGGAGCGTCAGGTTATTATCCAGAAAATACTCTTCCATCTTTCTTAGGAGCAGTTGAATTGGGTGCAACTTGTGTTGAAATGGACATTCAACCAACAGCGGATAAAAAATTGGTCTTATTCCACGATAATACTATGGAACGTATTCTTGGTGTTCCAAAAAAGATCACTGACTTATCATGGCAAGAAGTTATCCAATATGATGTAGGTCGTTGGAAAGCCCCTAAGTGGGAGGGAACAAAGATTCCGCTTCTTAGGGACGTCTTGGAAAAACTTCCACGATCAATGAAATTGAATTTAGAGCTCAAATATTATTCTCCGAAGGATGATTGGTTTGAAGGATCAGTTCTTGAAGTTGCCTTGCAATATGATCTTCCAAATAGAGGTTATCTAGCTATTAAACATATTGAAACCATTTCCTTCATAAAAGAACTTGCTCCTGATTGTCCGTTGGGCTTATTACAGAAAAAAAGAACCCCAAAAGAAACATTCGATCTTTGCTGTAAGTGGGATCTTCCATTTGTTCAAATTAGAAAAACAGCGTTGACCAGTGAATGGATTGACCGATTTCATGAACAAGGTGTCAAAGTTAATTTCTTCTATTCTGACGATCCTAAGGAAATGAAACATCTTTTAAAAGATCTTAAAATTGACGGAATTCTAACGAATTATCCGGATAGGACAGTGAAAGTGTTCCAAGAGCTTGGCTTGCCCCTTACAAAACATCAAGATCCCACGTAATATTTTGCTTCTTCCTAATCCCCTTCTGATTCATTCATCTATTAAGCTTTGAGATTAAAAGTTCGATTGGACACGTATTAGAAAGCTAAAAATCTTTAAGTTGAATGTGAACAACAAGTAACGTATGGAAAAAATTCTTGCCTGCATTGATGGAGAACACTACTTGCCTGTCACGAAGGCAGCGATAGACAAGTTAAATGATTTGCCAAATCAAGAAGTCGTTGCCGCGTTATTTCTGGGAGGTACCGAGAAAATTGGAGATTTTGATGAAGTTAAACGCTATCTACAATTACCAATTTATTTTCTTGATTATAAACAAAACTTTCACGAATTTTTACGAAAAATAATGAAGCAGGTCAAGATAAATTCTGTCTTCGATCTTAGTGATGAACCTGTAGTGACTTCTCAAGATCGAATGAATTTTGCGTGTGCCGCTTTATTTGAAGGATGTAGTTATAAAGGCGCAGACTTTCAATTTACTCCAATAGAATTTTTAGACGCTAAAAAACCTGTAATAAGTGTCATTGGTACAGGAAAGCGCGTTGGGAAAACGGCTGTTGCAGGTTACATCGCACGTGTTATTAAAGAAACGGAATGGACTCCTTGTATACTTACAATGGGTAGAGGAGGTCCAGAAAACCCTGAAGTGATCCGAGGTGACAAATTAATTATCGATGCAGAATCTCTTCTTAAAGTTGAACAACAAGGTAAACATGCTGCTAGTGATTATTGGGAAGATGCTCTTACTAGTCGAATCATTACAGTTGGTTGTAGAAGGTGCGCTGGAGGATTAGCTGGAACACCTTATTTAGATAATGTAAAAGAAGGCATCAAAATCGCTGAAAAATTATCTGTCGATTTAATCATTGCAGAAGGTAGTGGACCAACCATTCCACCAGTAATGGCACAGTCATTTATTATCATAATTGGTGCACAACAACCTCTTTCTAACGTCAAATACGTTTTGAATCCTTATAGAATAAAACTTTCCGAACTTGCAATTATAACGAATTGCGAACTTCCCCTTGCAACTGATGATAAGATTCAAGAAATCTGCACCACTGTCAAAGCAATAAATCCGCAGATCAAGTTATGTTGTACCAAGTTTCGCCCAAAAGTTTTAGGTGATATTCAGAATAAAACCGTGTTTTATGCAACAACAATGCCTATTGAAATGATGGAAATTGTAGTTAACTATTTAGAGCAAAATTACAATTGTAATATAGTTGGAACAAGTGTTTATCTCTCAGATCGTGCAAAATTGAAGGAAGATCTCATGAAATTAGCTGATGCGGATGTTCTTTTGACAGAACTAAAGGCTGCAGCTGTTGATGTAGCGACTAAGACAGCTCTACAGATAGGAAAGCCAACCATCTATTGTGATAATATACTCCAAATAGTGGAGCATGTTTACGGAGAAATAAAATCGATTCAAGGACTTGATTCATATCTTATTGAGGTCGCAAATAGGATTGTAAAAGGTAGGTAAAGAAATGAGTTCAAAACATATAATGATCAAAACAGATACTTATGATTATCCTTATAGCAGGGGTTTATTAGCAACACGCATTATGGTAACTGGTCTCGACTTAGTTGACGCTTACAAAACAGCTGAAGCAATAGCTTTAGAACTGGAACTGCAGGGTATCTGGGAACTTACAGAAGTCGAACTTAATGATCTCGTTAGCGATATTCTCGAAAAAGAGGGCAGAAAGCTTCATGCTGCTCGATATCGTAATTTTCTCAAATTTAAAAGTATGTATGAACCTCTGATCATTCTGATCGGTGGTGCTACTGGCATTGGTAAGTCTACTATTGCATTGAATTTAGCAGCAAGACTAGCTATTAGCCACATAGTTGGAACGGATACAATCCGAGAAGTCATGCGCAAAGTATTATCTTCAGAATTGGTCCCTTCATTACATTCGTCCTCATATGCTGCTCACGAATCCATGAAAGAATATGTTAGTCCAATTTACAATAAGGTCGTTGTGGGATTTGAGGAACAAGCGCGACTCGTTGTTTCGGGAATCGAATCTGTAATTAGTCGTGCGTTAACCGAAGGTATAAGTATTATTGTTGATGGGGTTCACATCTTGCCTTCTATAATGGATCCAAAACTTCTCAAATCACCAAATATTATCCCAGTGTTTCTTCATCTTTCAAACAAGGAAGATCATATGATGAGATTTCACGAGCGCGCAAAAACAAAGGTGATGAGAAAGCCACTTGAAGATTATTTAAGTCATTTTGATGGCATTCGAATAATACAGGAACATCTTTCAGAGCAGGCAAGACTGCATAACATCCCTTTAATTGAAAATATACTAATCGAAACCACCATTAGACAGATTTTGGACATCGTTTTTGAACGCATTGAAATGCTAATAACAAATCCCCTAACAACTTGAAGAACTTTCTTAAACTCAAAGAGGGAACTATTTGGCAAGATTTGTCATTTTCTCAGACTCACATATTACCCATGGTCCAGAATTTAATGAAAAAGCCTTTCGAAAAGGTTTAGATTTAATAAGTTCCATAAAGGCAGATTTCTATTTTCACTTAGGCGATATCGTTGAATCAGGAACTCTCGCAGACTACAAATTAGCTGAAGAACTCTTGCTACCTTTAAAAAACAAGATTTTTTTCATTCCTGGAAATCACGATGCCAGAAACGTAGGAGATCGCCTATACGAGGAATTCTATGGAGAGAGGGAATTTGAAATCGAAACAAAAATCGATGGGTCTAAGTTTTATATTACAGGACTAGATAGCTCAATTCCTGATCAGAATTCGGGTCGCATGGGGCGTCGAGAGTTACACGTACTTTCGAAAAACTTAAGCCAGTTGGATGATGATGTAATTAAAGTGGTATTTTTCCATCATCATCTTCTTCCCATCCCAAATACTGGCAGAGAACGTTCTACTATTGATGATGCAGGCGATACATTAAAGATTTTGCTTGCTTATGATGCGGATGTAGTAGTAAATGGTCATCGACATATTTCCAATGTGTATAGAGTTACAGATGGCGATCATGAGTTAATCACAATTAATAATGGGACCTTTTCGGCAAACAAGACACGATATCGTGAACTTCACTCCTTCTCAGTTATAGAGGCCACCCGTGAGCAAGTAATAACAAAAAGAATTCAAATTGATACAAACAAAGAAAAGATAACCAAGAAAAAGTATCACTATTATCCCGCATTGCATTTTGGCGGCGAAAAACTCGCTCGAATAGTCCATATTTCAGATACACATTTTAGCAAGGGAAGTGAGTTTCAAGAGGAGACTTATGATAAGGCTGTGGAGTTAATCAATAGGAGTAGAGCGGACGTTGTAGTACATACTGGAGATGTTACAAATGACGCTTATCGATCCAGTTATAGAATCGCTGCAGAGAAATTAGCAAAAATCACGTTACCAAAAGTAATTGTGCCAGGACATCGAGATTGCTACGCAATAGGTTGGGATCTCTTTCCAGAGCTTATTGGCCCCCTTGATCCTGTATGGGAGTCACCTAACCTTAAAGTAATTGGAATTAATACCAGTTTGCTGGAAGAAGAAATCGGTTCAATGGGGAGATTCCAATTACAAAATGTACTTGAAAAAATCTATGCAATAAAGGAACACAAAATTGTGGTTGTCGCTTTTCATCATCATCTCGTTCCAGTTCCTAATACAAAGCATGTAGCTTCCCTAACTGATGCTGGTGATACTTTATCTGCACTAGGAAAAAGCGGAGTGGACTTAGTATTGACAGGGCATAAGCATGTCACTTGGTCCGTCCAAGTTGAAGATGCTGTCATTTCTAACTGTGGATCCCTGTCAAGTTCAAAAGTTCTCTCACTAACTGGCAATGTTTACAATATCATAGACGTATATGAGAACGGATTTGTTCAAGTCGATGAAGTATCCCTTGACCAAGATACGCAACGAACTACAGGAAAATTTATGATTCCTGTCCTAAAATGAGTCTCGACTTTGAAAGTTATTCGTTAAATTTCCACCAGGTTATTTGTTTTCAAAAAAATCTGCAACTCTAATTTTTGGCGTCTCATAATTAGATAATTCTGCACCAATTGTTTCGAGTGCAACCGCACTAATATCCCATATGTTCAGTTTATTATTCTCCAAATATTTTTGGAGAATTTTCTTAATCCCTGACGGTTTGGTGAATTTATGTCCATCAAAATGGGCAAAAAAAGTATATACGCTGGTACAACTCGGGGTCACTCCACCGTGATTAGCCTTTCTGTAGGTGATGTCATAGCCATATCCTTCATTAGCTGTTCCGATAACATGTCCAAATTTATCTCGATCATAACCAACATTTTTACCAAAGATTCTCTCTATTTCTTCATATTCAGGAGTAAAATGAACCCAGCGATTTGCCTGCATCTTTTTAAGTCGATCAACAAGCTCACATATTTGTTTGTTACGTGTAAGTAATAAGTCTTCGTTAAACCATATTCTGAATCCTCTTCTCCCATCAGTTGCAATCGCATATTCTTTTTCAGAGAACCCCATTCTTTTTGCAAGTTCGTGAATAGTTGAAGAAATCGGGAATATATGAGGCGTATCAGAATTTCCATGATCGGTGGTAAGAATGAATAAAGTATCTTCTCCCATTGCAAATAATAGTTCTCTAACCTTTTCAATTGAATTTTTTAATATATCTGCTGCCGTTAATGATTTTGTACCATCTGTATGAATCGCTTTGTCGGGGCCACCAATTGTTCCTGTAATAACGCTCGGATTATATGTATTAATCAATTCTATGACCTTTTCGATGAGTACATCATCCATCTCACCGAATTTATCTACCCCTACGTGTTCTCCTCCGAAGATGCGTTGTCTGATTTTCTTGCGTCTTTCATTTAATTCGTCGAATGGCTCTCTCTTTCCGTTATGATAGATTCCAGAAGGGATTGCAATCTGGTGGAATGGTGAATTAGATGTAGATAAAGACCCATTATCCTTAGTCATTCGCATATACAGTTGAAGGGTACGTTGCCCTCCCTCATCGCCAGGATCTACGGTTTCCTTTGAAATACCTCCTTCTGAAATACCGCATCCTTTGTTTCCGAAGCCTAGTAATATCTCTCCTGCATCTTTTAAATCGTCAAAAACAGATCTATATTTCTTAAAAAGGTCTAAGGGGGGGTTTATTACTTTCATTTGCTTAATATCAACAAATCGGTTGCCTACTAGGTTCGTTTCAAATGGCGACAACCTATAACTAAAGGCTACGTGACCTGGTCTTGAGACTGAAAAAATATCTACAAGTGTGGGGACTTTAAACGCATTATCATCGATATAGTTAAGAAATCCCCCATTAGGAGAGTTAACAGCGGTTTCCCAGCAGTTAATAGCTAATCCATCAATGATCACATAGCATAGTTTCATAATATTCTCCAGTATACAAAACAGTATTGCTAAATATTTATCCCTTTCGTCAATTACATAGAAAAAATAAGGGGAAAATACCCTGTTATCCGCGTAAACTGTGAAATGGGGCGGGTGTACGTCCTCCTCTTTTAACAAAGGTATCTGATCGGTAAGGTTTTGTATTGAGAACTGGAGCTTTCCCCATCAAACCACCAAACTCTATCATTTCGCCACCATAACTTTTTGGTACCGGAATAATCCGGACACCTGCTGGCTTGTCATTGGCAATAGCTATTGCGATTTGATCTGCGATGATTGCTGAAATCGTTTCTTTGCTTGTGTCTCCTGGTATTAGCACCATATCGATCCCCAGTGCACACACACTGCTCATAGCATGAAGCGTTGTAATATCGATTGCACCTCTTTTTGCTGCCTCTGACATACCCTGATCCTCCATAACTGGGATAAAAACACCCGAAAGTCCTCCTACATAACTACTGGCCATCGCACCGCCTTTTTTCAGGGCATCAGCGAGAATAGCAAGCGCTGCTATCGATCCATGACCTCCGCATTCTTCTAGCCCCATTGCCTGTATAATCTCTGCAACTGAGCCTCCATTTGGATCAGGGGCTAAACTGATATCTACTGCACCAAACTCAATCCCTAGCGCTTTTGCGATTTGTCTGCCAATTAGCTCACCGGCACGTGTCACTTTAAAAGTAGCAGCCTTGATTTCATCGGCCAATTTCCCAATATCTGCGTGTTCACCAATTTCTTGTATTGCTGCTTTGATCACGCCAGGTCCGCTAATTCCGATAACAACTGTTGCGTCAGGTCCACCTGGACTGGCAAACGCTCCAGGCATAAAAGGAGTATCTTCCATAGCATTTGCTAAGACAATGAATTTTGCACACCCAATTCCGTTAGATGTTTTTTGAGAGACGTTTAGGATGATTTCACCCATTTTAGCAATTGCATCAAAGTTGATTCCAGCATGAGTTGTCGCCACATTTACAAAACCGCAAACAGTATCAGTTTTACTCATCACTTCTGGCAGAGATTCAATAAGGATAGTATCCGCCTTCATAAAACCTCTATGAACAAATGTAGAATAGCCTCCTACATAATCAACACCTGATTCCTTGGCAATTCTGTCTAATGAGGATGCTATCTTAAAGGCAACATTGATACCCTCATTTATTTCTAAATCTTCAACCATAGGTCCCAATAACTGTGCGATAGGTGTAACTGCTAATCTTTTATTAACGATAGGTACACCAAACCTTTCTTCAATTTGAGTAATTTCATCAATAAAGCGCTTAATAAAAGGGGGCATATGTGTTTCCATAAGCGATATTGTAATATCTGGATCCTCGCGGGCGTATTTTTGGATGTTCATTGCTAAGGTTGTTGCACGTATGTTTAAATTTTCGAGCCAGAACATTCTTACAGTGTCTAAAATCTCGCTTGGTGATAACAATAATGGCATTATTTTTTCACTCCTCACTCTATTTCTATACTCTGTTCATAAAATTAAAGACCTCTTCATGAAGAGTGAAAATATGAACCCCTAATTCTTCACCCTTCGTACGAAGTCTTTCTTTTAGTGCTTTTAGCGGTACAGTAGCATTGGACATATCGCC
>JBHLOP010000224.1:0-3776 GCA_048940375.1 Promethearchaeota archaeon
ATTTCGTTTTCCTCAAGAATTTGACATATTTGGGTTTTAATTCTCTCTTTTATAGCGTTAAATGCTACCAAATCTTGATCTGACAAGCCTTTTTGAAAGATAATATCCTGTATTCCTACAATATCTGGATGAAATGCATGTAACTCTTGGATACAGTGTTCAATAACATTTTTACTCTCCCATCCACCACCGCCACGCCCATAAATTAAATGAATTTCATCTAAATACTCACGAAGATGTTCAGTGTGCTCAGAAATCACGCTTTCAACACCACCATGTTCTGAATGAGGTGCTGTGTAATGTATAATGGCTAACTTTTTCTGGTCTGATGGGATCATCATCTGTCACTTAATCTGAGATACTTTATCTCTATATATTAGTCTTTTCAATTTTTTATGAGACTATAGTTGATTTGCTTCGGAAAATAATGCAGATAATTAAAGGGTTTTTTAGATAATAAAAAAGTTAACTAATAAACTCATTTTGAATTCTGATGGATTAAGAATCAAAATCCGTCTAAATTTTTGAAATTAGTTTAATGATGTCATTCCAACTTTCTTCAAAATTTTTTTCGACAACCAGATCCGAATATTCTTGGAGATTAATTTTTCTAGGAACAACCACTATCGCTACTTTAGCATGTTTTAACATACAGATATCTCCACTACTATCACCAAAGGCAATTGTTTTATCCATAGGAATGTTCTGTTTGTTTGCTATAGATTCAAAGGCATGTAATTTGCATACTGAATGCCGTTTACATCTAAGGTCACTGGTTTTCCAGCAATGTTGAGTTATTAATTTGCCAGTCAGACGACCTTCATTTATTTCGACTATATTTCCCCAGATCTCATCAATCTGTAGTTTTTTGGCTAGACGTTGAATAAGAAAGGTATAAGAATCGCTTATTATTGCTGTTAAAAAATTTTCTTTTTTTAGAAAATTAATTAAACGCTGGGCTCCTCGGCGAATTTCTATTTGATCAAAAATATTAATAACTCTAGAAGCTGAAACATCTTCAAGCAAACGAGCTACTTCTATACTGATTTGATAAGCATATTTGCCTTTTGACGCTTGATCAATTTGCAAAAGTTTTTGCTTAAAACCTAATTCATTGGCTAGTACATCAATTGTGCGCTTTGCTAAGAGGGTTCCATCCATATCAAATGCCGCCAATCCTCTCATTAGGGGATCACCTTTCGTTTAAGATTTTTTGATAGATAGTGAAAGTTCTTTTTGCAGCTAATTCCCATGTGAATAGGCGTTCAACTCGTTTTCTTCCAGCATGTCCAAATTTTTTCCTTAAGTTTTCATCTTGTAAAAGAGTGATAACGGCCTTAGCTAACTCATTATGATTTTTAGGTGGAACTACGAATCCACATTTATTTTGTTTTACTACTTCTGGAACTGCACAGTTGTTAAAAGCAACAACAGGTCTTTCTGTTGCCATTGCTTCTGCTGGTGGAATGCCGAACCCCTCCCATAAACTTGGGAAGCAAAAGACATCACATGCTGCATACATCAGTGGAACTTCTTCATCTGGAACAAAACCTGTGAAAATTACAGAAGATCTATGCTCCTTCTTAACAATTTGCCTTAGATTAAGAATATCAAAACGTGCGCCTCCTGCAATAAGGAATTTTGCATTAGGGATCTCTTTTAGGATCAGAGGAACGGCTTTAAGTAGAAATTGCACACCTTTGTAGGGAGCTAAGCGTCCTAAGAATAGTATAACAGGTTGTTCTAAGTTGTATCTCTCTAAAATTTGATGTATATATTTTGCATTTTCCGGTGTAAACCGGGTGAGATCAATTCCATTATAAATGACGGTAATCTTTTTTGGGGACACTTTGTATACAGAACAGAGTTCTTTTTTCAAATAGTTAGAGACCGTAATAATATGGTCATTTCCTTTTCTCAATGCAAAGAATGTCTCGATCTTATGGTCAATCATTTTTAACTTTTGACCAGGATCGCGCCATATCCACGTGGGTGCAAACCCATGATAGGTAAACACGTGTGGCATAGTCTCTGTGAGATTCAGATAATTGCCAACATAAATCCCAGGATGGTACATAGTATGGATGATGGAATAATCTCTTAATAACCCTTTAATGTAAAACGGTGTTAATAAATTTCGAAGAAATTTAATCGTCGATCCACGGAATTCTATCTCGTTTATTTTAATTATTTCTTTATCTGCTTCAATTTCACATCCTCTTGTAAAAACATTAATTTCTAGTCCTAGTTTTACTAAATGCTTAGCCAATTCAAGAATGTGAACAACTTGGCCAGAACCTTTATGAAGCGTTGAACGGAAGATAGCAACTCTCATAGTATTCACACTATATCACATACGATAGGATACGCGCGCCAAAAATGTAGAAAACGCTAATTAATGCATTATAAGTGAATTACAATGTTTTCGGATAAATTGAATTAGTTTAAAAGTCTAAGAAGTCACATGAAAAACCGAATTGGTGTGATGCGTATCCATCTATTTCTTTTTCCGTCGCTTACGTTGCATTTTCCTTTGTCTTTTCTTTTTCCATTTCGCGCGCATATACCCACGACCAAGCTTGTCAATAGTTTAGAATTTTCGTTTAAGTCCTCCAACAAATTTTTTAAAGCCATGTTTCAGTGAGTCTACTTCTCTTTTTGCTTTATATTCAAGTGATTCGACAACTTCTCTAAATGGTGTCAACTTTAAAACTTCTTCGACAACTTCCAGTTGATTCTTTGGTGTATCAATATTAAGGGGATAAGAAACAACGTTCATTCCATAGCGCGTAATCCGATTCTTTAGAGGTTCCTCTGTTTTGTCAATTACATGGACATCAACCAAGCCACGTAGAACTTTTGAAAGTCCAATGGCAGAGGGAGTTAATCTCGTCTCTTTAAATGCCAGAAGACTATCTGAATCAAGTTCTGTTTCTGTAATTGGACTAACAAAAACAATCTGCCCCACAGCATTTTTTAGGGATTCTTGAAAATGTTGAATCCTTAAGATCGCTAATATGGACCTAACTGGAGGCTTTGGAATAAGAACAACTTCTGAATTTAAGATCGCGGTTTGTGCTTCCTGTGAAAGTGTAATGGATTCAAATGCATCATATATTGAAGCCATGGAAATTTTTTGTTTACCAGGCTCTTCATCTTCACTTAATTCTGTAGAACCTAATTTTAATTCAAGTTCATCATTTGAAAGGGGCATAACTGATGCTTTTGTAATGTTTTTTGAAATTTCATTAATACATGTGCTTAATTGACGGTTTTTTTGGAGCCAATGTGTAATGAAAATATTTGGTGCAAGAAAATGATCTCCCACCTCATCAAGTTCCTTCACTGTAGGAAAATCCTCGTCAATTTCATGAAGAAAATTGCTAATTTCTAGTGAATCATTATGTTTTCCAGTCCATCTATTTTCATTTAATTGATTCATAAAAAGCAGCAATACATTTGTTAATTGTGGGTAGATGCGAATATCATAAAAATTGAAAAAATCAAAGATGTCCACAATTACATTAACATCTACGTCTTTCGGGGAGACAATTTGTAAGAATCCATTAAGAAACTTTAAACTTTCCTTTCCGCTCGCAAGGATACTTATCAATTTAATCTCCGCATACCTATCATTTGACGAATCTTAAATATTTTTTGAATACGTTTTTAAAAATCCTTTGGGATTTAAAAATGTGCTAGATTATCCTATTTTTCGAGAGAGGTAATGAAAATCTTTTTAATTTTAAAAACTCACATAGTTAACAAGATTATTT
>JBHLOP010000020.1:0-2552 GCA_048940375.1 Promethearchaeota archaeon
CAGTTCGATCTAAAAAATAGAGGAGTTTATTAAAAAAAATAATCTAAATTAGCAGATTTTAAGAGCTCGTCTAGAAACTCTCCTATGTGAACTTGGTATTTCTCTTTCATTGATTTAATTTGCCATTAAATTGGAAATTATTAACGTAAAAAATGGTAAATTGTTGAGTTAAAAGAAGAGATTTACTAGAAAATTTATCAACTATGGTAACATGGTTATTTTAAAAACTAGGAGTTTGTTTTCTAAAGCCTGATGGCGAGACTCCTCAAAGAACGAGGTGATTTCTCTGAAAAAAAGTCTAATTGTCTCAGTACTCAGCCTCGTACTTTTACTTACTTTGATGCCTGTTGGAACTAATGCTGCATATACGCATGAAGACTTAACATTAACAGTCTTGGTAAACGGTCACGATATAAGCACCAATAACGTCAAATCTAATCCTTTAGTAATAGACCTTACGCAGCCGATACAAGTGAGCCTTTTGATCACTAATGACGGTGAGACCGTTCATTTAACTGACGCAACAGTGTCTTTCTACACACTCCAGACAATACTTTTGTGGGATATTGAATCGAAAATATATGATCATCAAGTGGACCTTGATAACGAAGATGATGATGGTGATGGAAAGGAAGGTTTCGATATACCTGCTGCCACAAGCGAGTCTGACAGCTTTGAAATAGCTCCCGAAGATATTGCTGAGTATAGAGATGCACTTTCTGGGCAAAGAGTACGGCTTGATATCCTCTTTAACTTTGAAACCATTCCAGACTATACGGTAAAAATCTACATAACTTTTGTCTAGCCCTCTCACTCTTTTTCTTTTTTTATTTTGTCTCCAATTCATTCTAGATGTTGATTTTCTAAATTATTTGAGAAAGAGTTCTTCACCCCGAATACAATACAGAAACATTAGAAGTTAGCTACAGAGAGGGATATTCTTTTATATCGTAAGTACTTATGAGGTAATCTACCAATAACAAGTTAGCACCATTAAGCCGGGGTGGCTAAGAGTCGATGCATGAGGAAATTGCCCTCACTACATCGATGAGAAGCCTGGTTATAGCGCCGGACACTCTCCGAGCCGGTTTCATAGAGAATATCCCAAGAAAGCCCTTTCTTGAGACATCCGGAGGTCGCGGGTTCGAATGATTGAGTAGAACGCTCTTTCCGAAATGCCCGCCCCCGGCACTAACCTTAAAGGCTTGAGACACACCCTACGAAATTGATACATCATAATAAGCGGGGGTGGCCGAGCCAGGTCAATTTGCCTACAAGGGTCAGATCATAGGCGCTGGTGTGTGAGGCAACTGCTGCCTTATACTACGAGACTTAAGATCCAGTGACGTAGGGAAACACTAGGTATTCTAGGTTTCGCAGAAGTCTACGTGGGTTCGAATAGTTTGGGCGAAAGCCTTTTTCGGAAATCCCACCCCCCGCACCACCTCATCTTTTATCCAAAGTATTGCATGAATAGAAAAAATGCCCCGATAGCTCAGCTGGTAGAGCGCGACCTTGGTAAGGTCGAGTTGTCTTCGGATCTCCCGAAGGCATGGCAGGTCGCGGGTTCGAAAGATCGAGCGATACACTCATTCCGAAACACCCGCTCGGGGCTTTATTCAATTTACTTCAATTTAGATAAATAATCCCAATTAAATCCGCGATCCTTATAAAATCAGATCAGTTGTATTTTGCGGTAACTCCTTCAACGTTTCTTTAATTTATAGATTAAATTTCTTCAATTAAAGAGTTAGGTAACAAGCATTTGATGAATAGAAGTAGTAGAGGGTGTAAAACTTAAATTATACGAAAAATTGAAGTAGAGGCGCAAAACTTTATTTATTATAGTTCAGTTATTTAGGTGAATAAAATTAGTGGATTTAAGAACGAAATGTTGGTGATTTTTTGCAGTTAATTGACGCTTTTCAAGGACTTATTAACTCATTAGCGGCCTCAACGGGCTTAGCCGCTGTTATTTTTGAATTAATCTTTGTTGTCGTTATTCTTGTAGTGCTTGTCCTCGGAGGATATTTTGCAGGAAAATCTGTAGGAGGGTCAAAAGAACCCTCAGCAAGTTCTAAACTTCTAATCCCATCTGAAGGATATTCCGTAGATGAAAGTATTTCTATAGATGAAGTAACTCAAACTCAAGAAACTCTGCAAATACTCGAAGTTGAGAAGACATCTGCAACACAGGCTATTAAAAATGCAGAAAAAGCCTATAAAAGTAAAAAAATTAGCCCAACTGCATATCAAAAGCTTATGGAACTATATTCTGAGCGGCTTGAAAAAATTAATTCCGAAATTTCACGCCGATCAAGTGTTGTAAAAGCAGGTACTTTAGAAGCTGAATTCGAACGTGCGAGACAAGAAGCGCTTGTAGAATTGAAAGGAGAACCAGGAGAAGTTGCCGAAGCAGGTGTTCCAGAAGCCGGATTAATAGAAGAATCTGAAGTTCTAGAAGGACCTGAAGCACCTACCGGACCTCCCACCGGACCTCCCACCGGACCTCCCACCGGACCTCCCACCGGACCTCCCACCGGACCTCCCAC
>JBHLOP010000020.1:2652-15830 GCA_048940375.1 Promethearchaeota archaeon
CCTACCGGACCTCCCACCGGACCTCCCACCGGACCTCCCACCGGACCTCCCACCGGACCTCCCACCGGACCTCCCACAGCGCCTCCAACGACAGAAACTCCCACGGCACCTCCCACAACGCCTCCCACCGGACCTCCCACAGCGCCTCCAACGACAGAAACTCCCACGGCACCTCCCACAACGCCTGCGCCACCTGGAGAAGATCTTGTTGATGCAGGAATGGCGACAGTTGCGTCACTAAGGTCAGAAATGTTAAACGAGTTAAGAAGACTCAAAAAATATATGCAGAAACCACCTGCCTAAATCTTCTTCTCAATTTTTTAGATTCTACAAAAATTCACAAAAGCAGCTGTCGATTTTATTTTTGCTAATTTTCAATTAGAGTTTTGTTAATGTCTTAACGCCTTTTTCTGAACCAACGTAGACAATATCAGCCATATTTATGAACAATCCATTTTCAATTACGCCTGGAATTGCGTTTAATTGTTTTTCCATTTTAGCATAATCTCTAATCTTTAGATCGCCTATATCTATGATGAAATTGCCATTGTCTGTCACCACAGGTCCCAGTTTACTATTGCTCATTCGAACTTGAGGAGTTCCAAACTCCTTAAGTCGATTAAGTACAGTCGACTTTGCAAAAGGAAGGACCTCAAGAGGAAGAGGGGCGATTTCTCCTAGGGTTTTAACAAGTTTACTCTCATCTACTAAAATCACAAGAAGTTTTGCAGCATTTCCAACAATTTTTTCTTTTGTAAGTGCAGCACCTCCACCTTTTATGAGATTCAAATTGGGATCTACTTCATCTGCGCCATCAACAGCTAGCGCTAAAGATGGGTGCTCATCTAAGGTAGTTAAGCGAATGCCTGAAGAGATGCACAATTGTGCCGTGTCATACGAAGTTGGCACTGCCATGATCTCTATCTCCTCGTTTTTAATTCTCTGACTGATCAAACTTATGATATGCATAACAGTTGAGCCACTACCCATTCCAATGATCATTCCATCTTTGATGTGTTCGAGCGCAGCTTCTGCTGCCATCCTTTTTGATGCATCCTTATCCAAATTACACACCCATTATTAGCTTTTACAATAGATCTTCAAAACGATGACAGAATATAAATATTAAAAGGAAAATTTAATACTTTACGACTCTGCCAGAAATCCTCTTTCCTTCTTGCAAGGCCTTAATAAGTCGTTTTCCATCCTTTGTTGTCTTTCGAACCCTACAAACGCCTTTTGTTCCAATTTTAGCAGTAAGAATTGGTTTTCCATTTACGTAGATTGTCAAAGTCTTATTTGCATAGTCTTGTGAAGTACTAATTGTAATGGACTTCTTCTTAACCGATATATCAATTGGAATCTCACCTTCTTTTATAGTGCCCTCTGTTTCACGAACCTCTATTCGGATGCCCAATTGCTGTTCGATTTCTTTTATTGTTAATCCATTTCTTCCTATGATTTGTGGAACATATTCTTTGTTTGTTCTTACTATAATTCTATTCTCTGAAAGAGGTTCAATTTCAAGAGAGGCATAGGGTACATATTTTGAAAATAATGAAAGAATACTGTCCTGTTGTTCCTTTGATATCTGAGGTATAGCTTTTCTTTTTTCTTTGGGGCTTATGGGAATAACAACTACTTGTTCTCCAAAAGTATAAAGTTCAAAAAGGAGTTCGTCAGAATCAAAGTCTCGAACTTCTATAACTGGTCTAGCAAGATCAGCTTCAAACATGCCGTGAGGAACTTTCACTATAATTTGAATGTAATATACGCTCTCTATCCGACCTGAATCCATATATATGACGGTATCCACTATTTGCGGGATAACTCCTAACTCCACACGCCCTATGAGTCTTTGAATCGCATCTACAGGACGAGAAGTATGAACAACTCCAACCATTCCCACACCTGCCATTCTAAAATCTGCAAAAACCTTGAAATCAACATTACGACGCATTTCGTCATACATTGTATAATCGGGCCTTACAAGGAGAAGTAATTCAGCCGTTTTTTCGAAATTTCCTTCTAATGCCGTATATTGCGTAATATCGTCTCCTACTTGAAGATCACGTGGACGTTCGAGAGTCTTAACAACATGTTTTTTGGCAAATAAATTTGCTAATGCCTGAACAAAAGTTGATTTTCCAGATCCCGGTCTTCCAGCCACAATAATTCCTTCTGCTTGTTCTTCAATTCTTTGTCTAAGTTTTTCTGACAAGTCATATTCATCGATAGTCTTAGTTACTATGGGGCGAACAATGGTGACTTCGGATCTATCTGAGAAGGGTGGATGAGTTATCACAATCCGATATTGTTTTAACTGGAGTACGGTAGCGCCAGGTTCATCTATCTCCACAAAGGAACCTCTTTCAGTCTTCGCTCTCTCAATTAGTTCTGTAGCGATACTCTGCAATTCATTTCGTTTCATTGGAAGACCACCAAATTTTTCAAGGTACCAATTACCAGGTGTACCTCTTTTCGCCATAGGGAATACGCCTTCACGCAAATGAACAGACATTGTATCCTCTGTGAAAAAATCCTCTATTTGTACTGGTGAAATTTCTTTCTTTGGCCTGACATATTCTGTACGAATTCCTTCTATTTCTGCAACAAGGGCTTGGACTCTGTCGGACGTAACTAACTTTGCATCGTTTTCTTTCGCTATTTGACGAATAAGATCATCTAGTTCGCCGCCCGTGGCCAATTTGATTTGTTCTAATCCAGGCCGTTCACCTATTATCTGTATGTCAAGAATATTGTCAATAGCGTCGGCTACCTCTTTTAATTTCTTTATTTCATATAATCCTACATAACCTGTAGCCTTTCCAAGATTAGCTTGATATTCTAATTCACTAAGGGCTACCCGCGGAATTAAAATTACTGTTGGAGTATCATATTTTCTCTCGGCCAGTACACCACTAATTATAACACTTGTATCTGGTACAATTCTAATTGTCTCTTGAGAGGTTTCATCGAGATTCAAAGATCTCACCTTAATCTGTCGTTACTAATTTTTTAATGAAGGGGTTAAACAAAAATTAAATTACAATATCACATTTTCTCAAAAATTTAGCGTTATGGCAAAATTGTATTAGTTTTTCTAAGATTTTTGCATGTTACCTTTACTTGTAATATCCGATATTTGTGTTCGAACTGCAAGATTAACTTGAGTACCTAAATAATAGGTGACTTCACCGACATTATCTACTACCGCTAGCACCAATTTTTTCCTTAAATTTCGTGCTTGACGAGTTACACTATCTAAAACATCAAGTTTGAAAGGAGTGCCCTCTACAACAATGCAAACAAGATATGCTGCTTCATCCTTCCCTAAAACTCCTCCGCGAGGATATATTCTGTAATGGATAGGGTCACCTAGTCCTGTCCTGACGATATATCCGCGTGATCGCAAATCGCGATAAACTAAATATCTTGTCCAAATTTGTGGATCATTTTTTAAGAAATATGTCAGAATTTCATCGAAAGTAAACACATCAATTTCGTCATCTGCAGTTATGTTTAACCTACCACGTTCTACTAGAAGCAAGCTTTCAACTGGAGAGAGTATCAATTTACGATCGTTATCAAAGGAGCCATAATAACCATTTTCATAGATTATATCTGCTCCTTCTTCAACTATAACACAATCATCCTTTAATTTTCCTTCTTGAGTTGGATATGGTTCTCTCTCTTCTTTTTCTTCTTCGTTCATTGAGATTTCATTATTAACATTATTCAACTGAGTCACTCTTATTTATTTGATCTTTGTAGACTTGTAATACAACATTTTTAAAGCTATTTGAAGTTATAAACCCACAAAATTGGTGGGTGTACAATGCCTAACAATAATTCTTCAAAACCCGAAGAGATTTTTAGCAAAAATGAACTAATTTTGTACAACAAGTTAAAATTGTTTCTTACAGATGCGCAGAGTATTGTAATTCTTGCTGTTGGGAATGAAATGAGACGAGATGATAGGATTGGAATTGAAATTGTGAACGAATTGAGAAACATTGCACTATTAAAGGAATCTAAAATAAAAATAATTATTGCAGGCACAACTCCCGAGAATTTTACACGTCCTATTGTAAGTTGGAATCCAAGTCATCTTTTAATTGTCGATGCAGTTGATATGGGTGAAAATCCGGGTGAAATTGAATTAATTCAAATGGATGACATTTCCAATGTAACTGTTTCAACTCATAAAATGTCTCTTACTCTACTTAACAAATATCTTATGAGTAAATTAGATTTAGAAATAAAACTCCTTGGTATTCAAATTAAAGATGTGTCTTTTGGGAACGAACTATCATCTGAACTGACACATATTCCTTTGAGAATCGCACATCTTTTAAATTCTGTTTTAAAAGATGTTTTTCAACAATCAAATTAAACAGAAGTTCTTAATGCGTCTATAGATCTTTCAAATGGAGGGTATAAGACTCCCTTATCGCAAATTATTGCAGTGATAAGTTCAGGTGGCGTTATGTCAAAAGCGGGATTTAATACAGGCACATCATTAGGAACTATTTGTTGATCTCCACAAAATCTAACTTCCTTTGGGTCTCGCTGTTCGGCGATGATATCTTTTATATTACTTTCGAAGTCAAAAGTCGTTATAGGAAGAGCTACGTAGAAAGGAATCTTGTGATATTTTGCTAAAACAGCAAGCACATACGTTCCGATCTTATTAAATACATGGCCTGTAGATAAAACGCGATCAGCACCGACAATTACACAATCTATAAGTTTCTGATAAATTAGTATCCCCGCTGCGTTATCTGGAATAATGGTAATATTTACATCCTCATGGGCAAGTTCAAATGCAGTGATTCTACCTTGCAGAAAAGGTCTAGTCTCTGTAGCAAACACTTTTATATTTTTCCTTTTTTCAGAAGCTAGCAACACTATCCCTTGAGCAGTTCCGTATTCACCGCTAGCTACTGCAAGTCCACCTGTATGACAATGAGTTAGAATAGTGAAATTGTCCTCTATGAGTTCAAGACCATTTTCTGCAATCTGGAGATTCATTTTTCGGTCTTCATCTATTGCTAATTCTGCTTCTCTCAAAATAAATGGTATAATTTCTTCTGTGTTTGAAAGTTTTGAAATGCCTTGTAAGACCTTATCAAGGGCTAATGAAAGATTTACTGCTGTTGGACGTGCTTTTTTTAGTTGGGCCGCTCCCTTTTTTAACTCAATTAGTAATTTTTCAAAATCATGGCTTTTTTGTTCGATATGAAATGCATGCAGCGCCAGTCCATATACACCAGCAATCGCAATTGCTGGAGCTCCTCGGACAACCATATCTTTTATGGCGCCTAGCACGTCTTCTAACTTTGAGCACGTTACATATTCTAAGGAAGGCAGAGCGCGTTGATCTACAAAGATTAATGTTTGGGTATCCTGTTTCCATTCAAATGGTTTCATATATCTTCACATTTCCCTTTTGAGATTAGGAAACAAAATATTTCCGGTAATTCTACTATTTTATTTTTTTCAACTCGACTTAACCTATTAAATCTTAAAACATATTTTAAGAATTTTTATTCAACTAAAAATAGTCATCTCCTCATTTTACAACGAATATGCCAATACGGTGTGCCTGTATTTAATAAATAACTAAAAGAACTATCTTATTTCAGTTTCACCCCTCCCTCTCTTTACTAAAAAGCTACTATGAGAAGTACTAAATATGATTTATTGTGAGATTTGCTTCAGGCCTTTTAAGAATTATAAAGGGTTGAGAATTCATAAGGGAAAAATCCATAAGGATATTCTAAGTACGAGGAAGGCAGTTTTACATAAAATTGAAAACCAGGCTGAAGAAATTAGGGGGCTTAAGGCAATACTCTCAAATCTTATAAATGAAATAAAATCTTTAAGGGTGTTAGGTTTTTCATCTTCACATAATATCACACCAACGAAATATTTCTCAGCGTCTCCTCTTCCAAAACCTATGCTTTCAAATATCTCTACACCGCCAGTTGGAATGAATTACGGATGCGATCATGGAGAATTAATGAGTGAGTTAAAATCCGTGTTAAAAGAACGTGAACTTGCATCTGCTTGATTTTTTACCATAAAGTCTTTAGCGGAAACTTAACACAACACTCGTGAATCTAATTCGCAGATAATTCTACGTGCAGTTCTAAGTCGTCTTCTTAATGTCTCAAAATAGCGTTTATTTCTAGTTTCTTGTATTTCATAGTTTGGATAGAGTTTGTTTTTTAATTGTGCCATAACATTAATCAATTCCGGAAGATTTGATGAGGCAATTGGTAAGCTACGAACCTTTCTTAAATCAATTTTATCGGAAATCTGGATTTGTTTAATCGCGAGTTCTATTACAATCCCATAGGCATTATTTACAAGTGAGTAAGCTTCATCATAAAGGCTTAATATACGGCTTAAATATTCAGACGTTCGTTGTGCAAGTAATTCAAATAAATTCATTGATTCAGAAACATCTATAATACTGTTTAACGAAAAATCGTAATTTGGAGCAGGACTATATTCTTCTAATTCTAAAGGAACTGGACCAATGATCCCGCTTATTGTAAGAATATCCACTGGGCATTTCTTATCGTGAATGTCGCGTCCCAGGAAAAGATAAATTAGAGGACGATATAATGACAAGTAAGAAGGAGATAAACTGTAAGGTTTGGCTTTGCTACATGGTAAAATAAGTAAAAAACGTCTCTTATGAGAAGGTATATAATTATTTAACACGAAACTCACGAAAGTTTGAGTAAGCGGGTGTTTCATAGCGTTATATGCATTTGATACTCGATCCCTTTCGGAACTGTCATCTATGAATGCCCATGAATATTTTGGAAATAACTTTCGATATTCGAAAACAGATATAGGTTCTCGCTGTTTGTTTACTCTATTTCCGCCCCAAGTTAATTCAATTTTCATAAACAAACCAGAAAATTTAATATTTCTAGAATTGAGATCAATAATTATGTGTGATTGCTGGGTAAATTAAGGATTGTCTCGATCTTTTCTTCAGGTAATATAATTTCCTCGCGCCAAGAATCTCCAATAGCGACTAGAATAAAAAGTCCCATCACATCTGATCCAGACTTTTTTACTATGTTTATTAAGGCTCGTTGTGTTTCTCCTGAGCGAACTACATCGTCTACAACTAGAACTCTGTCTTTTCTCGAAAAACTATATTTTGGGATATACAGAGACATCCTAGTTCCCGAAAAACTGGGAATATACGTTTCTTCTACAAATTCTTTAACGCCAACTTCTCTAACTCTTTTTGCAATTACTAAATCAACTTCCATTTCATTTGCAATATGAGTTCCGATCGGAATTCCATCTGCTGCCGCGGTTAAAACCTTTGTGATACCATCTTTGGCAAATTTTTGAGTAATAACTCGTGCGACATAGCGGAGCAACAGAGTATCACCTAATAACGCTGTGTTATCAAAGTATCCATTATCAAATTTCAATCGGTTTCGAACTTCTTTAACAAGATCAATTTCATTTTCCATGATTTTTAACATTTCCTCTGTACGATCCGCATTTGGTAAGACGTGACCTCTAATGTATCGATTTAATACGGTAATAGGAAGTGGACGTGGTGTTGAATCATTTTGAGACTCACCCCGTAATTGTGGTTTGACTTTCAGAATTTTTGATAGTTCTTCATAAGTCATTCTTTTCTTAAGGATTTTTAAGAGTTCTATACATCGTAAACGGGCTTTTATTTGCTCTAATTGTGTTAAATTACCTGACATTTACTGAAGCACTCCTTTGTAACAATTTTGTTAAAATATTTATAAGAATACAACTGAGTCTCCATAAAAATTGAATTAAATTAGTTAATTTGGCTATGGACCTTATAAATATGTTTGATATTCAAAATGAATCTTTGTGTGAAAATCGACAGTAGCAGGATCCAAGAGGCACAGAATATTAAACAACTTTGTATATTCCATCATATGAAAGAGAAATATCTGAAACTCGTGCGAAAGATATTTGTAAGATTCGCGCGTCTCTATAGAGCTGAACTCTTGAAAATGCGGTAAGACCGACAACCAAAGGCCCTTTAAAACCAGGATCAATGAGTGCTTCCCTTAGAAAAAGACCCATTCTATGAAGACTACTGCGTGGATTAATGATACCTACTAAATCATCGGGCATTCTAAGATATTCGTTTGTTTCTACAAGATAGAAGCCCTTTTGTAAAATAACAGCATCCTTGTCGTCCCATTCTTTTTGTTTTCGCTTAGGTAAATTTCGCCTAGAATTGTCAAAATCGAGAACGCCCATATCATTTTCGAGAGTGAAAATAGTTCCTATAGTGCATTCAAAACCACAAGGTTGGAGCTGTTTCTCTAATGAAACATAATCTTGCACCAATTGGTGCTCAGTTATGAGTTCCTTTATTTTTAAATCTCCTAAGAACAATTTAGATCACCACAAATTAACCTGATATCTCTAAATCAACAAATTAACTTTAATATCTCGCTACTATTACAAAAACTGTCCATAAACATAAACTTTTTAAAAAACTATGATGTTAACTTTCTGCCCTTAATAAAATATTAACTCCCTCTTTAGGTATCTTGAACTGAGATAATCCCTAAAAGGATTTGTCTTTAGTGCCCTGGTGGTGTAGCACGGCCTTTAACGATTATCACTAAGTCGTTAGTTGATATCATTTGGGACTGTCACTCACTTATGTGCGTCTGATGCATAAGCTGGGCAATTCCCAGGACCCGGGTTCAAATCCCGGCCAGGGCGCCATCCATCAAAATTCGATGCAATTTCAACGCAAGGATTAACGGAATAAAAGGTGAACAATAAAACATATCATTCAACTTAAGGCCATTTACTAATTAGGACGGGCCCGTAGCTCAGCTAGGTAGACAAAGACTCATTATCTTTGGCTGTAAGCGTCGGGCTTTTACGCATTATACTTAGGCGGTGAAACAAGCTTAAGTGATATAAATGCAGAGACACCCGATGGCCACGGGTTCAAAGGACACGAGCATTCGCTCGTTTCTGAAATTCCCGTCGGGCCCGCCAATTCTCTAATAACCGAACTACAGTCAGAAGGATAATCAAAAATTATAAAAAACCTTCGGACATTGTTGGATAGGTAAACTAGCAGATTTTTCAGGAAAATGATTTCAGAATAAATAAGCCTTTAGGGGGACATAACTCCTTTCATATCCTATTATATGGCGAAAATTGAGATATTTAACGAACCAATAAGTGAAGATCATCTAATATTCATCTCAAAGTAAATCTTGTAGCATTTATTACATGAAAAAGGAAGTGTGCGGATGCTCTCTCAAGAAGATAGATGGGAATTAATGAAGGCGTTTTTTAGTGAAAAAGGTCTTGTAAGACAGCATTTAGATTCATATAATGAGTTTATTGGACGTAGTATTCAACAAATTGTTGATGAGATAGAAAAAATTGAGCCTGACATTCCAGGCTTCTATGTTAAATTAGGTAAGGTAGAGGTAGGAGAACCTACTATCCGCGAAGCAGACGGAGCAGTTCGACCTATAACACCTATGGAGGCCAGAATCCGAAATTTGACATATTATGCACCTTTACAGCTTGAAATGACACCAGTAGACCTTAATGAGGGAGTGGAGATACCTGGTGAAACTACTAATGTCTATATTGGCCGACTTCCAGTCATGCTCAAATCAAATAAGTGCCTTTTAGCACAAATGTCACCACAGGAATTAGTTGAGATTGGTGAAGATCCGAGCGATCCTGGTGGCTATTTCATTATTAACGGATCAGAAAGAGTTCTAGTCACACAAGAAGATCTTGCCCCAAATAAGATCTTGATTGAAGAAAGTAGTAGCGGCAAAACAAGCACTCATATTACAAAGGTATTTTCAACAGCAAGAGGATTTCGAGCACCTGTTACTGTTGAACGAAGAAATGACGGCTCATTACGAGTTTCATTCCCTTCAGTTCCAAGAAAAATACCTTTAGCAACCGTCTTAAGAGCTCTTGGACTTGAAACTGATAAGAGTATTGTTGATGCGATTTCAAATAGGCCTGAGGTGATCCGGGAACTAATACCAACTATTCGAGAAGCCACCGAAATTAAAAACATTGATGATGCATTGGATTATATTGGAAAACGAGTCGCTGTTGGACAAATGCGTGAATATAGAATTAAACGGGCACAACAGGTACTTGATAAATACTTATTACCTCATATAGGAACAGAAGAGGCGGATCGAAAGAAAAAGGCTTATTTTTTGAGTCAAATGGCGCAGCGAATTCTTGAACTTTTCCTAAATATTCGAAACGCCGATGATAAAGATCATTATGCTAATAAACGACTGAAATTAGCAGGCGATCTTTTAACGAGTCTTTTTAGAGTTGCTTTTTTAAATCTGGTCAGAGATATTACCTATCAACTTGAGCGAACTGCAGTGAGAGGGAAAAAACCCAATATAAAAACAGCAGTAAGGGCAGATGTAATTACTGAACGCTTACGACATGCATTAGCCACTGGGAATTGGGTAGGTGGTAAAGCAGGAGTAAGTCAGTTACTAGACCGAACTAATTACATGTCTACGTTAAGTCACCTTCGTCGTGTTGTTTCTCCGTTAAGTCGTAGTCAACCACATTTCGAGGCACGAGACCTTCACCCAACACATTGGGGCAAAATCTGCCCAAACGAAACACCAGAGGGGCCAAATTGTGGGTTGGTGAAGAATCTTGCACTAATGGCCTATATTTCTGTAGGTGTGGATGAGCAAATCGTTGAGGAGATACTCAGAACATATGGGGTAAAAAGTTGGGACGAACTACAAGGAAAGGAAGCAAATCAATCACGTGTTTTTCTTAATGGAAGGCTTATCGGGTTTCATCCGAATCCAACGGCACTTATTGATCAGATTAAGAAGGCAAGACGTGCTAATGAAATTGATGACTCAATAAATGTTGCATATTATCATGAAAATGACGAAATAAAGATTAATTGTGATATTGGGCGTGTTAGACGTCCATTAATCATTGTAGAGAATGGACAACCTAAAGTTACTCCTAAACATGTTGAAAAACTCATAAAAGGAGAATTGAAATGGAACGATCTAATTCTTAATGGACTAGTCGAGTATCTTGATGCGGAAGAAGAGGAAAATGTTTTTATTGCTATTGATCCAGAAGAGTTGACGCCGTCGCACACACATCTTGAAATCGATATTTCTACTATTTTGGGAATTTGTGCAAGCATTATTCCCTTTCCTCAACATAATCAATCACCAAGAAATACATATGAGGCGGGAATGTCAAAACAAGCTCTTGGATTATATGCAAAGAACTTTCAACTCCGTGTAGATACAAGAGGGCATTTCCTACATTACCCACAAGTTCCTCTAGTGAAAACACGAGCGATGGATGTAATTGATTTTGATAAATGTCCTGCAGGACAAAATTTTGTTGTTGGTATCCTCAGTCAAGGCGGCTACAATATGGAAGATGCTCTGATAATAAATAAGGCATCACTTGAGCGAGGGCTTGCCAGATCTACATTTTTCAGATGTTATGATGTAGAAGAGAAACGATATCCTGGAGGTCAAGAGGATCGTTTTGAAATACCTGGTAAGAATGTAAGGGGATATAGGGTTAGTGAAGCTTATAGACATCTGGCTGATGATGGTCTTATCGAGCCAGAAACTGATGTTACTGGAGGAGATGTAATTATAGGGCGTACTAGTCCGCCTAGATTCTTGGAAGAATATACTGAGTTTGAAATGCCTGCCCCTATTCGTAGGGAGACTTCAATAAGCCTGCGCCACGGTGAACGCGGCGTTATTGACTCGGTTATTGTTACAGAGACTGTTGATGGAAACAGATTAGTAAAAGTAAGAGTCAGAGATCAAAGGATTCCAGAATTGGGAGATAAATTCGCTTCAAGACATGGACAAAAGGGAGTTTTAGGAATCATAGTTCGACAAGAAGACATGCCTTTTACGGAAGATGGAATAGTTCCCGATTTGATAGTCAATCCTCATGCGATACCCAGCAGAATGACTGTAGGGCAAATAATAGAAGCTATAGCTAGCAAAGTAGGCTGCATTGAAGGTGAAAGAAAAGATGGCACTGCATTTTCTGGAAGCAAAGAAACATTGCAAAAAGAAATGAGAGATGCTGGCTTCGATCATAGAGGCCTAGAGAGCATGTATAATGGCATGACTGGTGAAAAATTTGAAGTGGATATCTTCATTGGAGTAGTTTACTACCAACGACTTCACCATATGGTGGCTGATAAACTGCATGCCAGAGCAAGAGGCCCTGTCCAAATTTTGACTAGACAACCTACTGAAGGACGTGCAAGAGAAGGTGGACTTCGATTTGGCGAAATGGAACGAGATTGTTTGATAGGTCATGGTGCAGCGCTATTACTCAAAGAACGTTTACTAGATGAGTCAGACAAGACTACTGTAATCGTATGTGACGAATGCGGGATGTTAGCCGTACAAGATCGCTCACGAGACCGTTATTATTGTCCTATATGTGGCGACAAGACAACTGTGAGCCGAGTTACTATGAGTTACGCCTTCAAGTTATTACTCCAAGAATTAATGAGTCTTGGTATTTCTCCACGTTTAAGATTAAAAGAACCTGCATGAGAGGTTAAAAAGAATGTCTACACTTCCAAAAGTTATTAATCAAATCCAATTTGGTTTATTATCTCCAGATGACATAAGAAAAATGTCCGTTACCCGAATTATCACTGCAGATACATACGACGAGGATGGGCTTCCAATTGACTCGGGATTGATGGATGGAAGATTAGGTACCATTGAACCGGGTCAAACCTGTAAGAGCTGTGGAAACAGAGTAGGGGAATGTCCTGGTCACTTTGGTCATATTGAATTAGCTAGGCCCGTCATTCACGTAGGCTTCGCAAAAATCATCCAAAAGACGCTTCGAGCTATATGCAGAGATTGTTCAACCCTCAGTTTAAGTGACGATGAAAGGCAAGATTATTTGAAAAAAATGGATAAATACGAGGAGGAATGGGGCGAACTAGATCCTGAGCTTGTAAAAGATGTTTTAAAAAAGGCAACAAAAACGAATACATGCCCCGACTGTGGAAAAGAGAAATTGAAAATTCGTCTTGAAAAACCAACTACTTATTATGAAGAACATGAGTCAGGTGCCGCCCG
>JBHLOP010000225.1:0-3764 GCA_048940375.1 Promethearchaeota archaeon
TATCGAAATTTGCATACATTTTGATACACCTGAAGAAAAACTGATTCCTTTCTGTGCTTACAATTTAATGAACACATCAGGTGAATATCTCTATAGATAAAAAGCAGATAAAATTGAGGTATAAAGCATGAAACACTTGGAGTATGAGGAAAGCTTGAATTGTATTCAGTTAAAGAAATCTACTGCAAAGTTTTATGAAGAAAGTTTTTTCGAAATGATACTCGAAGATATTTTGCATCCAGGCGGACTTGAATTAACTGAAAGATTAGCAAATTTTGCCAATATAGATGAAGAATCCTCAGTTCTTGACATTGCAAGTGGAAAAGGTGCATCTGCCATCTTTCTGGCACAAAATTTCAACTGTAATATCGTAGGAGTTGATTTATCTAAAGGCATAGTCAAGAAAGCAATTGATTTAGCAAACACTAATATGTTCTCTGACAGAGACAAAATTTCTTTCAAAGTAAGTGATGCAGAAAAACTACCGTTTAGAACTGGGGCATTTGATGTGGTTATAAGTGAGTGTGCCTTGTGTTTGTTTCCTAACAAAAAAAGTGCACTCACAGAGATGTATAGAGTTCTAAAAGATGGTGGTAAAATAGCGCTATCTGACGTTACGCTAGAGAATACAAGCAGAGAACTTAGGAATAAACTATTGTTTTTCGGATGTTTGGCTGGGGCTGAGTCTTTAAATGTCCTACAAAATATGATTGAAGACATAGGCTTTATTGATGTTAACGCCATTGACTCATCACAGGCAGTTATAGATCTATACAAAAGCGTAAAGAGAAGAAGTTTTCTTCTGAAGCATTTGTTGAAGATTGTTGGAAACTCAAAAAATGGAGATATTAATGTAAAAAACCTTGTGGAGTTTGGTAAGACTGCCGAACAGTTGATCCTTGAAGGAAAATTGGGTTATGGTATTATAACAGGTAGAAAAACGTATTAAATAATAATCAGGCTCTTACGTACTTCAAGAAACACCTGATACAAAAGAAACATTCATATGATCTTATTTTAATAAAGAATTCTCATTCTGAGAGTTTTATTGAATGGTGATATAGATGTATGATGTAGTAATAATTGGATCCGGCCCAGCTGGTTTGACAGCAGCTATTTATACTAGTAGGGCAAATTTGAAAACAGCAGTTATTGCTGGTGCTCTATGGGGAGGGCAATTGATGCTTACTTCAGAAGTTGAAAATTTCCCAGGGTTTAAAGACAGCATCCTTGGACCTGATCTTATGGATAATATGTGGGCTCAAGCTGAACGTTTCGGTACAGAGATGATCTTTGATGACGTCATTGCTGTAAATTTCTCATCAAGACCCTTCAAAGTAACAGTTGAGGGAGGCGAAATCTATGAAGCTAAAGTAGTTATCATCGCTACAGGTGCAGCCACTAAATGGTTGGGTTTGGAAAGTGAAGAAAGATTGAGAGGTAGAGGAATTTCTAGTTGTGCTACGTGTGATGGAGCGTTCTTCAAAGGTAAGAGAGTAGTGATTGTAGGGGGAGGCGATACGGCTATGGAAGAAGCTCAAACTCTCAGTAAATTTGCGCGTGAAATCACAGTAGTTCATCGTAGAGACAAATTACGAGCATCTAAGACTCTCCAAGAAAGGATCTTCAAGATACCAAAGGTAAAATTCATCTGGAACAGCACAGTTCAAGAAATCCTAGGCAAAGATCATGTGGAAGGCATACGGTTAAGGAAAACTGATACGAATGAAGAATTTGAGTTGAAGGCAGATGGTGTCTTCATAGCGATCGGTCACAAACCAAATACTGAAATTTTTAGGGATCATTTAGACTTAGATGAAGCAGGATATATCATTGCTGAGGATAGTACAAGGACCAAAGTAAACGGCATCTTCGTTGCTGGTGATGTTCAAGATAAGCGTTATCGTCAGGCTATTACGGCATCAGGATTAGGCTGTAAAGCAGCTCTGGATGCAATAAAATTTTTGGAGGAGGCTTGAAAAGATGGTTCATGTTGCTTGTCCGAATGAGGAGTGCCGGAGAGTTCAACATCTAGATGAACATGAATACCGTAATTTTAAAGGCAAACTTGTGTGCGTAAAATGTGGAAAGATAATGGAAGTAGAGATAGAAGAAGGAAAAGTGAAATCTGTAGAAAAGACATCACAATAATTAAAGTACTTAAAATTATAAATACAAAATTAACTGATAAAACCAAGGTGATGAAAATGGATGTAATTGAAGTTGATGCTTCTAACTGGGATACGCAAGTTATGGCTGATTCATGTTTAGTGGTTGTTGACTTTTGGCGTGAAGGCTGCATATGGTGCAAGAGATTAGATCCTATCTTTGAGAAAGTAGCCAATGCTGAAAAATATGAAGAGCAGGTGAAATTTGTAAAATTTAATGCTATGGCAAATGACGCTAATCAGGCGATCGCTACAAAGTATGGAGTAATGTCAACGCCGACTTTACTATTTATTTGTGAGGGGATACCCGTTGCTACCTTTATGGGCTTTCAAAAAGAAGATCGGCTTAAGCAAATAATAGATCACGTACTTGAGACCCATCGTGCATGCATGGAAGAAAGTGAGCGATTATAGATTGCTGAATTACGCAATTATTCCTTTTTATTTTTTAGATAATTTTAAATGAGTTTTTTATTGATTTCATAAAGGATATTTTACTTTTTAATTTATCAAAGTAAAATTACAGAAAATAGCAGAAAGAGTTAAAGAAGCAATTTGGCCATCGTGAAAATTCCAAGAAACACTACGACGACTCCAACAAACCGTTTTAATTTTTCTACTTCAATTTTTTTCACTGTGATTGAGGCAACGGGAGTAGAAAAAAGGGCGCCTATCAATAGAGGTACTGCTAAAACAAAATTGATTGGAATGGTGAAAGCATAGAGAAGGATACCAACGAAGCAAACTAGACCTTCTGCGACAGAGGTGCTACCAATCGAATTCTTACAATTTCGTCCAGAAATAATTTGTCCACCTGTGACCAGTGGCCCATATCCTCCACCACTTATTCCTTTATTAAAGGCTGCAAGAACACCAATCCCCACAATTTTTTTCCAAGAAAAAATCCAAGAAATGTTTGTAATAATCAAGAGACCCATTAAAAGCACTAAGATTCCAATATACATACTCACAAGGAATTTAGAGAGAGTCAATGCAAGCATGACGGCGATTATTGTACCCGCTATACTACATGAGGCAAGAACTAATGTTACCGTTGAATCCTCTGACTTCTTTTTAAAATCACAATTCCCCAACTTGTTGTGTAAAAATCCTGCAGTAAGTCCTGTTGTAAATTCTGATAAGAGAACGGCGGGAACAATTTGCAATGGCTCAAAATCTATAAAAAGAAGGAGAGGTGTGAGTGTTGTTCCATAACCCATGCCTAAAGAGGAATCTATGTATTCGCATAGAAATGCGATAATTGTAAGAAATATGAAGAAATATAAGGGCTCCATCTCGTATCACTGAGAGGTATTAATTATATTTAATGAGTGGCTAATTATATTTAATTATATAAAGGTTTTGATTAATTTAATTTATTAAATATAAAAACAGAAATAGGCTTTTTCAATAATCAAAACTTATTACAAGAGTAAAAAAGGATTTTAAGCAGCACATAGCATTATTTCAAGTATATTTACAATCATCTCAGAACGATGATTGTTATTAACGATTTAAAAATATACGCCTACAAGAAGAATTACGCTAAAATATTTTTAACTCGTTTACTTTCCTTTAAAATATCTTATAACTTTT
>JBHLOP010000021.1:0-3140 GCA_048940375.1 Promethearchaeota archaeon
TAGAGTGAGATGGTTAGTTTACATTCAGGATAATTAGAGCAACCAAGAAATCTTCCAAATTTACCTGTTCGTTCAATCAACTCCCCCTTACCACAAGCGGGGCATTTAACTACTCCACTTTCATGTTTTCGTGCCTCTTTATGATCAATTTCTTCAGTGCATTCTTTATTCGAACACTTATAGTAACGCTTTTTGTTCTTTGAGAGTTTTGAGATAATCGGCCACCCACATGTACAGATTTTTTTCAGAGGGCGATCACCAGGATATAACGTAATCGTAGTTTTACATTCAGGGTAATTAGAGCAACCCAAAAATTTGCCGTATTTTCCTCTTCTTTCTACTAATTCTCCTTCCTTACAAACAGGGCACTTTTTGCGTGATTTTTCATCAACAATCTTCCCCTTGCAATCCCCAACCTCACAGTTGAAGCACGGACCACGCTGTTTTTTCCCTTCTTCTGTCTCAATTTCTTCGATCCAGCAAATTGGACATAGATTGTACTGTACTCCTTTTGGAGAGGTCATTGTAATAATCGGCTTTTCACATAAAGGGCATATGAATTTTGCAGCTCTGGGTATCCCTGCAGGAAGAGGATATGATGTTTTACATTCTTTTTTATCTGGATTAGTGCATCGCAGATAATATCCCTTTTTTCCTTTAAAAATTTCAATTGGATGACCACAATTTGGACAATCAAATAACTCGACTTTTGGAGTACTTTTCTTCCTTTCGGTCTGTATGGCCTCTGCTAGGGCGTTTATTAAAGTGTCTTCTTTTGCGGCAACTTCTTTGAAGAGGTCCCTCATGCGTTTCGACGAATCTTTGACAACAGCTTCTTTTTTTTGCTCTCCTGTCGCAACAAGATTCGTTTGATTCTCAATATAGGCTCTTAGATCGGGTTTAACAAGCATCTCATCAATATTTGCAAGGCCTTGAATTAGCGCTATACCCAGTAATGTTGGTTGAATCGTTCGTCCTTTTCCAGAGATTTTAAAATAGTTTCTATCCTTATTTGTTTTTATATGCTGGGGAATTGTTGCGTCTGTCCCGATACCATTTTTATCCATTAATTTGATTAATTCAGTTTCGGTGATCCGATGTGGAGGTTTAGTTTCTCCTTTTTTCATTTCTAGGTTAGCAATAGTTACTTCATCGCCTTTTTTAAGGTCTGGTAGTAACCTTTCAGTGATTTTTCGAAATGGATATATTTCTAAAAAACCGAGTTGTTTCAATTGCTTTCCAGTTAGATTAAACATTTCTTGGCCAATTTGAATATTTATTTTCATTTCTGAATAAACTGCGGGCATGCTCATGGTGGCAAAAAAATGTCTTGAAATCATGTCATAGACTGACCATACATCATTCTTGTCTAATTTTTTGATCTCAGGCAATTTTTCCAATTCTTTTTTTTCAATACTTTTTGTAGGATGAATTGGTGGATGTGCTTTATCATCCCGCTTTCCGCGTGTGGCGCGTATGCGTTTTTGTAGTAACTTCGAGACATAGTCACCCCATTCTGGATGGTCAGCATGTTGCTCTAGCAATCTTTTAAGGCTAAAGGTTCGCGGATAGATTTCTGTTTCTGTTCTTGGATAACTTATAATTCCTGCATTATACAAGCGCTCTGCAATTTCCATCGCGCGTTCAGATGCAATTTGTAGATGTTTTGCTGCCATACTAACAAATTGAACTGTGTTTAAGGGCTTTGGTGGATATGCTTTCTTTTCTTCAGTAACTACATCTTCCACTCTACCCTTTGTTTCTTTTTTCAATACGTCAAAAATTTTCTTACATTCTTTTTTATCAAATAGGCGATCTTTCTCCCATTTGAGATCATAAAGTTCTTTATTAATCTCAATTTGAGCAAAAATGAACCAGAATGGTTCTGGAACAAACGCTTCCCGTTCCAAATGCCTTCCAACTACAAAAGAAAGTGCGGCAGTTTGACATGGACCGAAACTTACTATTTTTGGCGCAGAACCTGGATTGACTTTGCGTACCCCCAATGTTTGAAAGCGAGTAAACGCACTGCCGGACCTTAGATCTATTTCTTGACGTGATTCTACCTTTTCTACTATGTTACTATTTAATGTAGTCTTACTTGCCTCGCTAAACGCCTTTTGGATATCTTGTTTTGTGACGGCAGAAAATATCATACGATGTACTGTTATGTTCGGATTTGCTTCCGTTATAATAGCCGCAATATCATATCCAATTTTTTCTCCTTCAGAATCTGCATCAGTGGCTATTATTAGTTCACCTGCATCTTTACCGAGTTTTTGGAGTTGACTAATTACCTTTGGGATCTCTTTATTAGTTTCATTAATTTTATAAATCGTAGGCGCATCAAATAAACTTTCAGGGTCAACCTTATCCCATTTATTGTATTTATTCTCAAAATCAAGGGTTTTTATGTGACCTAAAACAGAAGTAACAGTAATATCATCATTATTGATTTTAAATCGATGAATAGGAGTATATTTGCTCATACCTTTCTCTTTAGTCACCTTTTTTCCCAAAATATGACTAATTCTTCTAGCGATGCTAGGTTTTTCCGTCACAATTAATATCTGCATTTAACAAACTTTCTCCGTTACAATTTATATCTGGATTTAGTAAGCCTCAATGGGATTAGCAGTTTTGCTCCTCTATAAACTCAGGTAGATTTCACTTTATAAAATTAAAAACATAACGATTGTGACTAACTAAATTGTATTTCGTTCGATCTACAGTTTATATGTTTGCGTAGCTTTTCTTAGTGAATATCAGAAAATTTGAGTATATTATGGTAATTAAGACACGCACTGGATTTTTCAAAATTTGACGCATATCAAATTTCGATATGTTTAAATATCTACGGAACGTGAAGTTATTAAGTTTTTCAAAGGTGATGATTTTATGGCTTCCGAAAAGCTACCATTGAAGTTATTGATGTCTACAGTTAATTCTGAAATAATTATAAGACTCAAAGATAATAGAGAATTTCGAGGGCACCTTCAGAGTGTCGACAACTATATGAATTCTATCCTGAGTGATGCCATCGAAATAAAGGATGGAAACAAACTTGCTAAGTACGGAGAAGTGTTTATCAGGGGTAACAACATACTTTGGATACAGACAGAATGGGATGAGGTTGAAAC
>JBHLOP010000021.1:3240-15684 GCA_048940375.1 Promethearchaeota archaeon
GAGGTTGAAACTGATTAATTAAATCCTTTTAATCCACAAATGAGGGAGAATTAACGAGACATAATTAAATCCCTTTAGGTTAACCAAAACTTATCTAAAAGATTTAACAACAATAATTACAGTGCATTTTTGAGTGTATTCAATAATCATTCAGTCTGTAATTTTCTTCAAGAAATTAAGGCATGATAGTTATGCCTGAATTAAATGAGTTTTCTTATAAGAAACGCATTATGAAACTCTATAATAACCAAGAGTATGTTGAAACATACGACAGACGATACAATTCAATTCAACGTGAAAAGTACGAGACTATTTTACCATATCTCGAAAATCACCCAATTTTGATTTTAGATGTTGGTATTGGCACTGGACTATTTTTAAACAAAGTTATAAGGCAATGGACACTGATAGGCACAGATTTGTCCTTAAGAATGTTACATATAGCTAAAAAAAGAGCAAAAAAAAGCACTAATGTTGAATTAGTTTTAGCAGATGCAGATTATCTTCCGTTTAAAGAACGCATTTTTCAGATTGTCACAACATTTACATTACTTCAAAACCTACCAAATCCTTTGAAAACAATCCAAGAACTTAAACGTGTAAGCGATAATTTAGTTGCTATAACAGTTTTGAAGAAAAAAATAAATGCACTTTCCCTTAGGAAATTCCTCAAGAAATCAGGGATAAAAAAATTTAGTATCATAGAAATGAAAAGTGAAGATATTTTTGCAATTTGCTATGTCACTTGATTAATTACTGGCCTGTCGAATCATCTTGGATTACACCGTTCATTTCATCCAGTTTTTGTTTTCTGTATTCCTTGATTATCTTTTGTAGCATATCTTGTGTCCTTTCTTTAAGGAGTTGATTATACCTTTTTTCCCATTCCATAATTTTCTCATTCAGTTCATTTTTATCTACTATGGCGAATTCGTCTACGTTTTTCAATGTTTTTAATTCATTTCTCTCGATTAGGGGTATTTCGTATTCTAAAAAGCGAGCTTCTGCAATATGAGACATTTTTTCGCAATCAGTAATGATTGCCTTGATCTCAAAAGAAATTAGTATGTCTGCTGTAGATTTCGAGCCTCCGGATGGATCTAAAAGCAAACAAACGTCTCCTTTTTTAATTCCAAATTCTTCTTTTGCCTTATTAATGCCTTCTACACTAAATATTTCGATTATACGAAGAGGAATAGCATTTCCCCGTGTTTCAATCAACTTTAAACGTTTAAGATCACTGAACTTAGACCTTAATTGTGAGATTTCGTTCTTAAAATCAATTTCTTGTTTTCTGAGTCTTCCTATCTCTTCATCTCTAAATTGTATTTCTCTGAGTTTTTTCAGTTCAGTTCTCTCTTCTGATTGAAGTAATTTGATCTTTTGCTGCAAATCCGTGATAATTGTTTCTAATTCATTTATTTTAGAAGAATAAAGTTCGTTTTGGGTTTTTAAATTGTCAAGTTGTTCGTCTTGGAGTTTTATTTTAGCCCTTAATTCTGACATCTTTGCTTCCAGTTGTTCAGTGGTCAGAATCACCTCAACTGCTTCTTCGATAATAGGTTCTTCCTTTTCTTCTTGTAAGAGGCGATCAATGGCGTCTTTTATTGGTATGTCTTCTTGTACCACTAAGCTTTTTACATTATCGATGAATGAACGCGAAATAGGACTTCTAGCATCAAGTTTTTTAACCGTAGCCTCTACGCGGTCAAATACATTGTTGTAAGATGAAAATGCGTTAAGTGCGGCTACTAATGCGTCGCGTTCATGACTATTAGATGGTTTAATTCCGTATGTTTCACTGAAAGCACGAATCATGGCGTTTTTATCGCTAACTGACATAACTTTGGTAGCAGAGTAAATTCTTGAATTGAATTTAGTTGAAAGTGATTGAATAAAAGCAGGTATAGTCGTTACATCGGTTGCAATGATAGTAGCTGTTCCGTACTCTGAAATTCTTCTTATGACATCGCCTCTAGATAAGCCCTTTGCACTATCAAGTAGTATCATATCTCCTCTCAGATCAAGAATAGCGATACCTACAGTAACACCAGGATCAATGCCTACGATTAATTTTTTCATTTTAGTTATAGTTGGCTGAATAGGGATAACCGTACTCCCTGATAAGGGTATGAACTCAATTCGTTTCCTTTTAACTGGATTGATTTTAATTTGGATATCAGGACCTTTTGTTTTTTTGACAATACCTTGGAGCTTATCCTGAGAACAATATACTGTAAAAAGAGCTCTATCTAATCCGTAAGCAGAATCTTTTATCGTGATGTCAAAGTCTAATGAAGCACTTTCCAATCGATCTTGAATTTCTTTTGTAGCGTTTTGAATAAGAGCGCTTATTCTACGATGATATCTATCTTGAGACCATCCGCCAGATCCCAAAGATCTAGCTCGTGTCACATAGATTTCAGTTTCTTCTTCAAATAGAGAGGCTATATATCCAACATTTTTAGCTGCCAATCGAGCTGATACTTCCGCTTCTTCTAATGCATCTCCCTTCTCTATAGGAATTCCATATCGATTTGCAACTCTATTAAGCGGCTCCATTCCGTGAGAAGGATGTGGAGATCCTGTGACTTGAATCAATTTCATTTTTGGAGGAAGACGAGCTAAAAAGGATACTAAGGCTTCACTAGTAGGTGCTAATTCATATATATTATCAATAGCTAAGATGTCTGCATTAAGCTCTTTAATTAATTTAACAAGACGATATTTTGTGATAGCGGTTTTACGGTCAACAATGCTATCGTTTTGTAGAATAACTGCAGAAAATTTGGGGGGCGATTTAACAGAAGAGCTTTGTGGCAGTATATCGATTCCTATTATAATTCGTTTATCTTCCATGAACTCACCGATTAATGCACCCTCGTTGTGTTTAAGGGTTCACTTATCGCGCGTAATTTCTATAGAGGTTTTCTCATTTCTATATACAATATAATATCAAAGTTAATTTTTCTTTCTATGCAGGATGGACGTCATCCATGCAGTATAAAGTTCTGAACTGTGATTAGATCTTCATAAATCTCAAATCGTTTTATAAAAAAGGTCAATATATTTTCCAAATCACGTCTTAGCATTGGTTCTGCATTTGGATGTTTTGTCCGTATCCATTGGGGCCAGTCAATGATTATAGTGCGATCAGGAGTAACAAGAATATTAAATTCCGAAAGATCTGCGTGAATAATTTCACAAGATCGAAAAATCGTTTTCACTATTTCAATAATTTCAGTAAGTATGGCATTAGGATCTTCTATCTCTAAGATTGTTGATAGTTCCTCGCCTTCAATCAATTCCATAACTACACAATGCCTATTTTGCCCTAATGGCTGAGGGACAGACGATATAACGGGATGAATCCTCTTCAATGCTATATACTCTCTCCTAGCAGCTATTTGTGACTCTAGCAACCATGAAAGATGCTTTCTGCCTGCAGTGTATGACCGAAGCCGTCTTGTTTGGCGAAAACTTGTCCTACCGAGCCTGTGGAACTTTATAACAACGGTCTGTTTTTCAGGTGTGAGCGCTTCATATACATCAGATTCCTTGCCTACGCCTATTGGCATTCCAATTGCTTCTATCGTGTTATTAAGAACCAAAGCATTGAGGGCTAAACAATCATGACCATTAGAATTCAATTCAAACCCTAAATATGATCCCACCCAGCGGAGAATCAATTCAAGTTTGTTAAGTTTATCAAGTCTGAATACAACCTCATCCTCAGGAAACCCCGAGATCAGGGATATTATTTTTATAGGAACGTGCTCATAAGCTCTTATTCCACGCTCAATCGCTTCTAAAATTTTAAAATCATCGATATCCAATTTTTTAAATGCGTTGATAGCTTTTTGTGACATTTCTAAACCTAATTAACACTTTATTTATTTGGTTAGATAGATTTTGGTTAAGTTTATCTTTTATATAAAATACATTTATATAATATATTCAATATTATGCATTTGTAATAAACAGGCATTTATTTGTTTAAATAATAATAGGATGTGCGGAGATGCCTAAAGATTTGATTGTAAAAGATGAAGATATCTCAAAAGTTGCAAAAGCATTAGCTTCGGAAACAAGATGGGAAATACTTAAGTTATTGAAAGTAGAGGCACTGGATGTAAGTAGAATTGCAGAAAAAATTGGTCAGACTGAAGCTAACATAAGCGCACAGATTAAAATCATGGAAAATGCGAATCTTATTGAAACTTACTATGAACCTGGAGTGCATGGTGTACGAAAAGTATGTCGACCTGCCATTGATCGTATTATTCTCACGATAGATTAAGGGGTTTTTTTCTCATATTTTTTCGCACTTTCTTCTAATGGCATTGAAATCTGAGGAGAAGGTGAATATCGATTCCTTATTTTGACAAAGACTGGATGTGACACCGCATTTCCTACGATAAGCGCGCTGCCAATATCGAGAGTAGTAATGACATCTAATGATGATTTATCAATCATTTCGCTACTTTGACCAATTAATTTCAAATCATAGGGGTTAGTGATACGCAGATAAATGTGTGTCCCCATCTGGCTAAGCACAGTCGTGTTTAGACGAACAGGACGTTGTGAAATTAATACTAATGATGCATAGAATTTTCTGCCTTCTCTGGCTATGGTCTCGATTATGCTTTTCGATATCGCAGGAGTTTTCTCAGGACAGAATTGATGAGCTTCTTCTAAGATGCAAACAAATGGTGGAATCTCGCCACTTTTTCTCATGTTAAACAGTCTATAAAGAAGATAACTGACAATGATTTGTTTTTTTCTTAATGAGATTATTTCTCGAAAATCGAAAATTGTTGCATGTCCTACTTTGATGTTTTCCTTAAGTGCAGGATGTTCTTCCATTCCAAACAAGTTTGTGCTTTCTAAGTCATAAATCCAGCCTAACATTGCTTCTCGTGTTCTTGGATTCATTTCACTTTGTTCGATCATCTCAATGAGTTCATTTAGACCATATGGTTTTCCAGCTTTGCTACTATTGCGTCTTAATTTATTAATAATCTGAGTTAACTCTCGTATTTGAATCATGCTCATTTGCGGCTGAAAGCCCGCAAAACTATAACTAGTAAGATTAGGGACTCCAACTTGAATATATGGGCTGTTAATCACGGTTGTTTTATCAGAAAAATTATGCTTCGTTGACTCAGAAGGAGATGCAAGGCTAGTATATTCTCCATGAACATCTAAAATAACGACTGCAATTCTTCCTTGTTCTGGCTTTCTTAATAATAACTCTTCAATTAGTACGCTGGTAAGATAACTCTTACCTGCCCCAGAAATCGCTAAGATTGCCACATGCTTTTGTAAAAGTTTTGTAAGATTAAGAGTGACAGAAACATTATGATGCAGCAATTTTCCAAGATTAATACCTTCAATATCTAATCCTAATACCTGTTTAAGCATTTCTGGAGTTGCTAAAAAAACCTTGTCCCCGGGACCAGGAGGAAAAGTGACACGTTCTAATCTTCCTGATTGGGAAATTCTGCCCATAGGTTTTCCTTCAGCAAGTATATATTCCCAGCGATCTGCTGGGAAGATTGTTGTAAGAGGACCACTTCTCTCGTATTCTTTTACGGCTTCTGCACTCTCGAAATATCTATTTGTTTTCATAATATTGGTTACTGTTGCAATGAGAATTCCATCAACATCATCGCTTTCAACGGCGATAAACTGACCTTTTCTCAACGGCACTGAATTTTCAATTTCTGTGATGACCAATTTGAATTCGCTAGGTGTGGGTGAATCCCTTGCAGCAATAACAGTACCTATCGGCTTTTTCATCTTTTATCTCACTTTTTTCATCTAAAAGGTCTTCTATCACGTCTTAATTTCAACAAAGACGAGGTTTGACCGATTTTATCTAGCAATTGTGCATATATGAAATCCAAATCGTAATCGTGGATCTTTGCACGTGCGTCTGCTTCGATTAAAACGGATGGGATGCCGAAAGCTGCATGATGACTTGAAAGTGGGTAAAGGACGGACGATATTTTGTTTGCAGCTTCAACTGGGTTAAGATGCTCTGGAGTAAGAAATTCAATACGAGTTGGTTGATCATATTCCACAGATTTAAGGTAAAAAGCAAAAATGTTCTTACGCCAATGTGGTGCAATGCGTGATATCGACTTTTTAGTATTTGAAGGTATCAATTGATAACAGCCCGTCCTTTCTTGAGTTTTTAAAACTCTATAGAGTAAATCGGTGTCATTTATTTGTTGTATTATGCCCCTATAATCTATCTGTAACAATTTAAATAACTCTGGATATTTCTTAATAAAAGATGGCAGAATTTCACTCAAAATCTGCGTAAATCTTGTCGATCGGCTGTCTTCCACCACCCCCACTAATAATGTCCCGTGTTCTTCACATTTTTCATAGAGTTTTTCATACAATTTCGTTAGTAATTCTCCTCTTGCAGCAATAGTTGATGTGGCGAAGATATCGTATTGTTGAGGATAGATCGATCCGTCCATGCATAGAACGTCAATTTTAGCATAATCCACAACCCCTATCGCTGTTTTTACCTCTTCAATAGCGCGTTCTAAGCTCGAGGAGGTTTCAATCTCCGTGCGAGAGACAGGTATGTAATTAACAAGTACGTTCAGAGGCGGAACATCAGCTGGATAATATCTCACAACTGGCTTGTCTTCAAAATCAAAAATCACCGCTGCTGCTTTGGTGAGGATAATATCAATAGCATGATATAGGCGAGAAACTACGCCCCCGTCCACTCCGGCGATTCGAAGCCCTGCTAAGTTTGTAGGTTCTACCTTCTTGACTAATTTTTTCTCAATAATCCCATCTTCTTTGAGTTTTGGAAAAACGCCCAGGTCAATCTGCTCCAACCCTCCCCTAAGGAGCATGCTAAACATTTCTTTATCGCGCTCAAGCTGTTTTAACTTTCTTACAATTCCGCTGAGCTCATTATGAAGCGATTTGATATACATTTTCTTTGACCTGAAATCTTGTATTATACTTCCTTTCTTCTTTTTTATCATACACCGTAAGAGTATATTTGGAAAGAAAACGGGGTTTTTCCATGATATTTATTCGTTGGCATTCTTTCTGAATGTAGATCTCTCAAGTGCATGTTTTATGAAGGCAAAATACAAAGGATTTGGTCTGTTTGGTCGAGAGGTGTACTCAGGGTGAAACTGCACTCCCACGCAAAACGGATGGTCTGTGATCTCAACAGCATTAACAATTTTCCCCGTTTCATCATAAGCACTGGTTATGAAACCTTTCTCATTCATTTGGCTGGTGTATTCCTCAATAATGTGATATCTATGACGAAAACGTTCATGAATAACTGATTGCTGATATGCATCCCAAAGTTTTGTCCCTTCTAGAATAATGATCTTATGTGCACCAAGTCGCATAGTACCACCCTTTTCTTGGATAATTTTTTGCTCAGGAAGAAAATCTATAACAGGTAATTGCGTCTCGTCATCAACTTCAGTTGTATGTGCCTCTTTCCACCCCATTACATTTCGAGCGAATGCAACAGTAAGAAGTTGTGCACCAAAGCAGATACCTAGATAAGGTATACTATTTTGGATAGCATAGTTAGCAGTTTGAATCATGCCTTCAACACCTCTTGATCCAAATCCCGGTGTGAGGAGACAGCCGTCGCACGAATCCAACACCCTAATTTTTTCAGGATTTTCTTCGATTGCCTCCGTATCGATCCAATTGATGTTTACTTTTGCATTCAAATGCGCTCCCGCGTCCTGCAGTGCATAGTTTATACTAACATAACTATCAATTATGCTGGTATATTTTCCAGGCATGGCAATATTGATAGTGCGTGTAGCGTTCTTAAAGAGGGCTACCATCTCAGTCCATTCATCTATGGCAGGTTTGCAATCACAGGATAACTGAAGTAAAGAGCATAGATAATTTCCCATATTTTGTTGTTCAAAATAAAGTGGAAGGTCATAAATTGGGCTGAGATCAGGATTACTTATCACTGCTTTTGTAGGAACACTGCAGTATAGGCTAATTTTGTGTTTGATCTCTTCAGATAACGATTCTCTTGCTCTTCCAACAATAATATCTGGCCGAAGCCCCATTCCTTGAAGAGTGCGCACGGAATGTTGGGTAGGCTTTGATTTTAATTGACCTACGGATTCCAAATACGGGATAAGCGTTACGTGGACTAAGCAAGTATCATGCTCTGAAAGTTCGAGGCGCAATTGACGAATCGCCTCAAGAAATGGCATAGCTTCTATATCACCGACTGTGCCGCCAATTTCAATAAGCAATACGTCAGGATTCTCCTTATTTGCGATGTACCTAATTCGAGATTTTACCTCATCGGTGATGTGAGGAACGATCTGGATGGTACGACCAAGAAACTTTCCAACGCGTTCATGTACAATAACTGAAAGATAGATTTGGCCTGATGTAATGTTTTGCGATGGATGAAATGGATGGTCGAGGAACCGTTCATATGTGCCTGCATCTTGATCAATTTCTGCTATCCTGTAGACGAAACCAGGAGCGGGGTTGAATTCCCATACATCATCTGTTATAAACACCTCTCCATGCTCTATTGGATTTAGTGTGCCTGGATCGACGTTTAAATAAGGATCAATTTTGATAACGTCAACATGAAAGCCACGGAATTGCAATAATTTACCGATAGCAGCGGTCGTTATACCCTTTCCCAACCCACTCAAAACACCACCTGTGATAAAACATAGCTTGGTCATTATCATACCACTTTAAACTAATAGAAGTTTGTTAAGATATAATATAAGCTCCACGATTGACAACGAACTTTGACAAAGTGAAAAATGAGCTGGATTTTTTGTATCAGCTAATATTTGTTCCCAATATTTGAGGAGCATATTTAGTATTCATCTATACGAATTAAAAGCATTTCTATTTACGTACACTCTTTAAGATTGAACTAAACCTTAAACAAAATGGATTCTCTGAGAGTCGACGATTTCTGAATTACGAATCGAATTCATTCTTGGGAAACTATCAAAAATGGCAGCGCTCTTTTCAGAGATTGTGATACTGGAATTGCTATAATGCCACCGATTGTCATTTGGCCGATATTGAAAGGAACTTCAACAAAGGCAGCAGGTCCGAAACCTAAGAGCCAGTATTCTGCAATAAAATAGCCAAAGACCATACAACTTCCTCCTATAAGGATAGAAAAAACAAGCCATGACACTTCTGGGGTCGTTCTGATTCCTACAATAATAATCAGTGCTGCACTTATACAACCTAAGACTATCCACACAATAGGTATCGGGCTGAGTTCAAAGAACTGATAACTGCCAAGAATCCCAACTCCAATTTGCCAAGGTGTAGAATAGAATAATAATCCAACGAGGATAATAATAATACCCACAGTTAATCCCGTAAGACTGATGAAAACTTTCCAGCGTGCGTTTATTCGCCTAGGCGGTAAAAGAGCGTTACTAATGAGTCCAACAACAAATCCTTCTGTGCCCTTTGTAACTAGTGTAATTGGCGCAAATAAGGAATAACCCAATATAAGATCTGCAAGTGCTGAACCAACGCCTCCACTAAATGCACCAATAATTGGACCAAAAAGTATGGCAGAGATGTAGACTGCAGAGTCTCCGAGATTGAAGAAACCTTGTGTTTGAGGGATTGAAATTTGAAAGATAAGGGTCATAATACACACTAATGCCGTCATAATAGCTGTAATAGCAAGCGACAGCGAAGGTGGATAATTTTGCAACAATTTTGCTTTATCTATCAGTTTTATCTCCTTCTTCTATCTCGTTTTGCGAATTCCCCATAAAACTCTTTAACTCTATAAGCTTAATGTATTTTTAATTTATTTCTGTTTGCCATCAAAGAATTGAATTGAAAGAGTGTGCTAAAATTGGAAAGTCAGATGATTGATACATTCATTAAAAGACTTCAGTTCGAATTCGAAGAAGGATCGGTACAGGTTAAAATATTGAAGGATATAGAAGGTCTTCTTGAACGAGAATTTAAGCTTACTGCAAAAAAAGGACAAGAAAAAAATGTACCACTATGGATTGCAACGGAGTTAATTAAGCAGGGCTATGCAAAATTAAAAGAAAATTTTATCGAGCTTTCAGAATTGCATAATGTTTTGAAAAAAGAAGGAGAAGCACACGCATTACAGCCAATTGATAAAGATTTCTATTTGAAAGTTCGAGAACAATTAAAATTTCTTAAGCAAATAGAAATAGAGAGCCCAACAGCGCAGCAATCTTATGAAAAAATTGAAGCACTGATAAGAGATATCCTTTCAATGCGTTTATTTAAAGTATTGAAGATAGCATCTCAAACAAGAAATTCACGAGACTTCACTGAATATATGACAAAAGAAGAAAAAATCCTTTTTCAGGAATTAAGTTCGTTATGCATACAGTGGAAAGATAAATTATTCTCTCTTGATTAAGTATTTCCAAACTTTTCCAGTCACTTTATCGTTTTTAGATAGCTTTAAATATACTATTTATTTTATAAAGAAAACTATACCATTATACCTTTTTAGATCATTTTTTAAGAATGATAAAAAAGAAGTTAGTCTTATAACAATGCCTTTAGAAATTTCAAACGCTTTGCAAAACGCTGTTTAAAAGGGGGAGATAGGTGGAAAGAGGTATAAATGGTTTTACCCCAACCATCACCCACTATTGTGGACTCTTTCTTCCCTCCAAACAACCTTTAGAATAATAAACATAACTTCAAGGATATATGCCAAGCGTAGAGTGTTGCCTTAAAAAAAATATTATTAAAAGAGCTAATGATATTTGCCAGAAGACAATGACTCACCTAACGTAACTCTTATCTAAGTTTTGTGATAATCCCCTAATTTTCTTATCAATATCAGTTTAAACTCATTAATAAACGAGTTTCAAAATTTTGAATGCATTTATATTGTTTCTTAACCATTATATGATGTTACATGTAGCTCTCTATTTGAGTAATGCACTTTAGATCAGTTAAATCAACAATTTAACAATTTTATGAACTCTATTACAGAGAAAAACCCGATATTATATCCAAATTTGAATCAAATACTTCAAATTTCATCCTTGAATTTATAGATTACCTGAGTGGAAAAAAATGTCAGAAACCGCTGAAGAATATGTCGAACAATTTGAAACATTCTTTAAAGAATTTCGCGATGATGAAGGATCGTTTATATGGAGAGATCGTATTGAACGTATGCCTCTGGAAGAAAGTAGATCACTAGTTGTCGACTTTAATGATGTTAGGGTATTTGATCCAGCTCTTGCTGAACTAGTTGAAGAAAATCCAGATCAATTCATCAATTCGGCTTCGACTGCTGTAAAGAATGTAATGAAAGTTATCGATCCTGATTACTACAAAAAGGTAGATGCTTTTCATGCGCGCTTTCGTAATCCACCTGAAAAATTAGCTCTCAGAAAAATCAGATCGGTAAATATTGGAAGATTTGTGCAAGTTGAGGGAATATTAACACGCGCTTCAGAAGTTAAACCTTTGCTTATAAAGGCGATGTTTATTTGTACAAAATGTGGTTACCTCTACGAAATTCCTCAGGATAAAGGATATTCTGAACCTAAAATCTGTGAAAATCCTAGTTGTAGAAAAAAGGGACCGTTCAAACTTCTGATGGAAGAGTCGACCTTTACAGATTGGCAGAAGATACGAATACAAGAAATGCCGGAAGAACTCCCGCCTGGACAACTTCCGAGATCACTTGATGTAATTATAAAAGATGATATTGTTGATGTTGCCAGACCTGGCGATCGTGTTGGAATTATCGGAGTTCTTCGTTCCGTGCCTGATTTTACGAAGGGCAGATTAAAGACCCCTACTTTTTCAGTATATCTAGCTTCGAATTACATTGATGTATTCGAAAAAGGGCTTGGCAAAATCGAAATAACTCCCGAAGAAGAACAAGAGATTAAAGATCTGTCCAAAGATGTGTGGGTTCATCAAAAGTTAATACGCTCAATTGCACCCTCGATTTATGGTTATGAAAATATCAAAGAGGCTATTGCACTTCTTCTTTTTGGAGGCACAAGTAAAGTTTTACCAGATGGAATGAAAATTCGTGGCGAATCGAATGTTCTGCTGGTAGGGGACCCTGGAACAGCTAAATCGCAATTACTTCAGTATGTAGCACGAATAGCACCAAGAGCCCTTTATACTTCGGGTAAGGGATCAACGGCCGCCGGTTTAACTGCGGCGGTACTTAGGGACACTGACACAGGTGAAATGACTCTTGAAGCGGGAGCTCTTGTCCTTTCAGACATGGGGGTCGCGTGTATTGATGAATTCGACAAAATGAGGGCAGAAGATCGTGTTGCCATACATGAGGCGATGGAACAACACACTGTTTCAATTGCGAAGGCCGGAATCATTGCTACATTAAACGCGAGGACCTCAATCCTTGCGGCCGCCAACCCC
>JBHLOP010000226.1:0-3739 GCA_048940375.1 Promethearchaeota archaeon
TAGATCACTTCTTAGTTCAATTCGAGGTAGTTCATTGATTTGTTCAAACATCTTTTCTTTTTCACTTTTATTTAAGCTACGATTTATCAACTTTCCACCGTGTGGTCTTGGCATTATATCACCTGCTGAAAATTATTCGAGATAACCAAGTCTCCTCAATCTTTCTTTAACGCGTTCTTCATCTTCATCGCTGAAAGGATGTTCTTCCTCTTCTTTTTCACCTTCAGCGACTATTTCTCTTAAAACATAGGTTACATAACTTGAAACAGATGTAAAACCCGTATCTTTGATTCTTTCTTCAACTTTGTGAAATAAAGGTGTTGGTATTGAAACGGTTGTAAATTTCTTTCTTTTTTTCTCCTCATCTTCTTTCTCAGGCATTTTTTCCAACTCTTTTTCTTTTTCCACGAACTAATTATAATTAATTAGAACTAATTATAATTAATTAGCCACTTTAAAAAACTTTCTATATTTTTGTTCTTACAGGTGTTCAAATCTCATATGCCGTTTACGATTAGTTAATACCACTTTATATCAAGACGTCTTATTATATTTCCAAGCAAAAAGGTTTATAGTTGAAGTTATGGAAATACTAGCTCAGTGTTGATTTAGATTTGAATTGAGCACAAATTGTCAATAAAGGATGGTATAACTTTTTACAGGAGGTGCGGTTTTGAATCAAAAACGCATTTTAATTACCGATCCTGTTCATGATGATGGAATAAACATGCTGAAAGCAGCAGGCTTTACGGTCGACGAACGCTATGGAGAATCACTATCTGTGATTAAGGAATTGGTAAGGGAATATGATGTACTTATTGTTAGAAGTGCTACAAAAGTAACAAGAGAAATGTTGGCGGAATCTTCACTTCAAGTAATTGGCCGTGCTGGTGTCGGTTTAGATAATATTGACTTGGAAGCCGCGCAGGAACATAATATAACTATATTTAATACTCCTAATGCTCCAAGTGTCTCAGTTGCAGAGTTAGTCATTGGGCTAATTATAGCTTTATTTCGCCATATTCCAATTGGAGATAAAGGTTTAAAAGAAGGAAAATGGCTTAAGAAGGAACTACAAGGATTAGAATTAAAGGGAAAAACACTTGGCATTGTAGGATTTGGAAATATAGGCTTAGAAGTAGCAAAACGAGCAAAATCATTTGAAATGACTGTTTTAGCTTATGATGTGCTCGATAGTGCATTAGAAAACGCTAAACGTATGGATGTTGAACCATTCGGTCCTTCTAAAGATGCACTTGATGCGATATTAAGGAATGCTGATGTAATAACGCTTCATGTTCCTCTCTTGCCATCCACATATCATATGATTGGTGAACGAGAGTTTTCACTAATGAAAGACGGTGTTTATCTAATCAATGCCTCTCGTGGAGGAGTTATCGATGAAAAGGCACTCCTAGAGGCAATTAGATCCGAAAAAGTTGCAGGTGCTGCTTTGGACGTATTTGAAAAAGAACCTCCAGGCAAATCTGAACTAATAAACGAACCAAATGTAATCGCTACGCCCCACATAGGTTCAAATACAAAAGAGACACAAAAAAATGCATCTTTGATTCTTGCAAAAAAAATAATTGATTTTTTTAATTAATTGGAGCGATCGCATCTAATATACGGAGGAGTTTATTAGAAAGAATTTAATAGATTGATAACGGGTTTTTCGTAATAAGTTGATCGTCATAAGAAGTGTGTTTTAAACTTCTTTTAATGCGATACAACAAAGATAATCCAGACCGCTGAGGAGTCATTTTGAGCCATATTAGAAAACGACGTGCATATGATTTCATTTTTAAAATAGCAGTCGTTGGTCCTAATGACTTTCTAAAGGATCAAGTACTGCACTTGGTCTCAGGGGGCAACGTAGGAATTGACGGTCTACAAATACATGTAGGTGACGCTGATCACACAGACCGAATTAAACTGAGTTATTGGTTGCCACACCAAGATGCCTATAAAGTATTGGTTTCTCTGGCGCTTAAGGGTGCTCACGGAGCTCTAATTGTCTTAGGTGAAGAAGATATCGAACTATTGGCTAATTTTCGTTCTGAAGTGAATAAGAAATGTGGTGAAATACCAACCACACATCTTCTCATTGGAAAAAGTATGAAGCCCGAAGAGATACGTAAGATGGCCGATATTAAAATGAATGAACTGGCTGTTAAAATAAGAGAAAGAATCTCAAAAGAAGTTTAATCTATCAAGTTTTTCAATTTGTACAGAAGGAATTGAGCTGTTTTTTAAATCGCCGTAAGGTTTTCTTTTGATTTAATGTCGGGTATAGTCTGACTTTTCTCTATTTGGATCAGTTACATAGAAATAATTTTTTATGTAGACGAAATCTGCTCGATATTTCTACCAATACAACGTTTATTAATGACAAGTACCAATATATATGTATAAAAATAATCTTTTTGTAGAACTAATCTTATTGATATTGAATGGCGAACTAGCTTGAACGTGCAACAAAAGCCGTATGATTATAGATTTCTTTTCAAAATAGCAGTCATCGGACCCGATGATTACCTAAACGATAAAATTTTGCGTCTAATATCCTATGACAACATCATGGTCGACGGAATAGGCGTACACGTTGGGCATGTTGCTTCTGAACCTGTTAAGATCTCTTATTGGCATCCTCACAAGAATGCCTTTCAGATATTAGTTCAAAAAAGTTATCAAGGAGCTAAAGGGGCTCTGATCGTTTCTTCTAAGTCTAAAGAAGATAAAGAAGCAGCGGTGCGGTATCGCACGGAGATAAAGAAAAAGTGCGGTAATATACCCACATCACTTCTTATTATTGACAGGAATAAGGCATCAACAGAAATAAGTAATATGGCCCACCTTATGGTGCGTGAACTAGTCGCTAGGATCAGGAAGAGGATTTCTCATAAAGTCTAAGATAGACACGCTATCTACTTCAGTTTTTTTACAATGAAAAAAGTTAAAAACTAATCCTTCTTTTCCACTATTTGTTTTCTCTCCCTGGATGTAGCGTTATATACGCTGAACGTGAAAGATTTGGGAGGTTGTTTTCTTGGGTTTATATTCTTATGTTGAGAAAATGTGGAAAGACAAAGACTCAAAAGTTATGAAAAGACTTTCACGGGAAAGACGCATAAAATGGAGACGTCAACCCGCTATAGTTCGTATAGATCGACCAACGCGTATTGACCGTGCGAGGAAGTTAGGATATAAAGCAAAACAAGGTTATGTTTTAGCTAGAGTGCGAGTTCGACGTGGGTCGAGACAAAAACCTCGCCCAACACGTGGCAGGCGATCAAAACGAATGGGTGTTACAAAAATCACACTTGGAAAATCTAGACAGGTTATGGCAGAAGAAAACGCTGAAAGAAGGTTTCCTAATCTACGTGTGTTAAACAGTTACTGGGTTGGAGCAGATGGTATGTACAAGTGGTTTGAAGTAATTCTGGTTGATCCTAGCCATCCAGTGATCCAGACTGATCCAAAAATAAATTGGATTTGCGATCCGGTACATAAAGGTAGAGCTGCACGAGGCCTAACAAGCGCTGGGAAAAAGTCAAGAGGTCTACGAAAGAAAGGACTAGGCACAGAAAAAATACGTCCTAGTTTGGCAAGCCACCGACATAGAGGCAAATAGTCTTTTTTCGTTCTATATTATGAGTCCTTTCCTTCTATTTTTCTTGGAAAGCTGTATTAGATATTCTCTACAATGTGATCTGATTATCGTATTTAATATGTCATT
>JBHLOP010000227.1:0-3733 GCA_048940375.1 Promethearchaeota archaeon
ACCAGAAAAAGTCTTTTTCTGTCGACCATGTCAACTTCGAAATCTTGTTGAACATATTTGGCCTCCAGAAGTAGAAAGGGAAACATTAGAAAAAGATCCCGATCTTTTGAAAACGCATGGATTTGAAAAAAACACCGATTTTTATTAAAATTGCATTTTAGAGTAATGGGCTCGTCGGTAGTCGTCATGAATCATGATAACAGCAAAATGTTATAGCATAGCGTTGAAAGAGATTTTATATAACGCCATAACTATATAAAGAGTAATTTAAAAGAATTAAGGTAAGAACGGTTTATTATTGCCTTTAAGAATGAGATAAAACCTTTTTTCTTCCCTACAGACCATGAGGTTAAACTATATAGCTTAGCTTTCGAAAAGGAGTTATAGACTATGTCCTACCAAAGAGAGAATTGGACGCTCTTGTTAGTGTACCATAACATTTTTTTTCACAATTAAATTGCGGAGACCAACAGAGAATTAGTGTTTTTCTTTCCTATTTATTTTCTTACTTGTGACGATACCTTCCACCGTCTTATCATCACTCAAGAAAATAGAGTGTTACTCTTGGCGATTGTTGGATAAACTTGAGGATTTTTTGTTCTTGAATAAACTGAATCAATTCGACCAGCGGCTTTAGAGAGCGATGACTTATGCCGGTTTTTTCAACGATCTCTTTGGTGCGAATAAAGGGATTTGACCCATTTTCATCAAGCGTTTCAAAAAGTATTTTCACGATCTCAAGCATTGAGCGTTTCATATTCCATTCCCTGAATAGTTATATAGTATATATTGTTTAAAAGCATTTTCTAAATATCACGGATATCATATAAAAGAACGACTGAGATTTTTTGGCCTTTCTAAATATCAAAAGCTATATATATCAGAAATTATATATATAATATTGTATAATAATTTTCTGAAGGCGCCATAAAAAGACTTTAGGGGAAGGAAAGGAAGAAACGCAATGATCCAAACGGTTACATTTCGAATCTATCCCGACAAAAAACAGGAATCCGCACTACATGAGATCTTCACTATCTATAATCGGGTGAAACGAATTGGGTATAACCTGCTGTTTCATGGCGAGGACTACATGACAGACCGATTTGGTGAAGTAAAGACTATTCAGCAGTGTTTGATGACTTTATGTCACAATAACGCCTATGTTAATACCATACTGATTGATAACAAGCAGAAATTAGATGCACAAAACACATGGCTAGAAAAACGACGGAAATACATGCAACAACAAATAACAGTCATTACCAAGAAAATCAGCAAAATAAAGAAAAAGGATAACCGCGACAGACGCCTAAAGGGATTATACGCGCGCAAATCATCGATAATGGCTAAATTAAACCATTTAATGCTTCAACCGGCAGTGTTTGGTGGTAAGAAATTATTTAGAGACCGAATCCTTGGCAAAATGAGTAGAAAGGAGTTCAGGATACGACGAGATTCTTCCTTCAGTTGTATCGGAAAGAAACAATACGGATTGAAGAACGTGAACATCAAGGTTTTACCCGATAAAACAGTTAAGTTACGAACCTTTTCCAAGCAAAAAGGACGTAAATGGCTGATTATCCCAATGTCCGTAAATTCTGTGCAGGAGAAATGGTTTCAGGAAGTCCTTAACACAGATAAATATACAGTAACCGTAAAAAGACGGCTTTTTAAGGGAGAAATACGCTACTTTGTCCATGTGTCTTATGAGTTGTCAATAACAACACCAAAATACAGATACGAACATGGCGCCATCGGCTTGGATTTCAACTACAATTTTGTGGCGTTAACAAATGTGGATCAACACGGCAAGTTACTCTTCTACCATAGCATTTCGTTTGGCAACCTGCACAGCTATCGAACTGATAAGCGTAACGATTACATCTCTTATAAGATGGATAAGGTCATCAATTACTGTACCAATAAAGGTAAAGGCATCGTGGTCGAGGACTTACAGCTTGACCATGAGTTTTCCTATAATATTACACGCAACCGAAAATTAAGCAATATGAAGACCACCGCCTTGCAACTGTTAGAGCGAAAATGTAAAAAGCGCGGTGTGTCCTTTCGAAAGGTCTTTCCCGGTTATACCTCTATCATCGGGAAATACAAATATTCAGAATTACATAATTTGACAGTACATCACTTAGCAAGTTATGTAATAGCTCGAAGAGGGCTGGGTTTCAAGGAAGAAATTCCATCTGTCTACGATTGGATGCTCTCACACGTCGGGGAGTTCATAGAACCTCGTTTGAAAAAGGGCAGTCCTTACCGTAGATGGTCGATGATCCATGACCTCGTTGAGCACAGCGGGATAACCTCCTTCAAGACTGTTGAACTACTACGAAAAACGGTATTGATGAAGCATGTCTTGCACTCGGTGACGAGCGCACAGCCCGATAACCTTAAGGCTGGTCTTTCCCTTTCCAACGGAAAGATTGATGATTATCATAAAACATGGAATTATATCAACCATTCTGCTGTTTTATAAATAATTGTAAGGTTAAAATTGTAAAAGCGATTTCAAATGCTACAAGAAGAACAAAAGTGTTTTCAAAATATTTACGTCTCGTTTTCCCTACCTATCTCTTTTCTTTCGTAGATTTGATAGTGCAGTGCTAATATAAAAATTAGACAGAGCAAAATCCCTACTATTATCCAATACCAGATGATATCGTAGAACGGAATCAACACATTCCAAAATCTTGCTGGTTTAGGAAAATTAAATGGTCTTGAAGTGGCTGGAACTTGCCAATAAACATAATTAACTATTAAAAGAATTGATAAAACAGTGACCAGAACTATCCAAAGGTTTAGTGATCTTAACAGATTTCTCATAGACTTACACATTTAGGCCTTATTTTTCAGATCCTCATTAATGATCTCGAAAACCTCATCCCATAACTCTAGACTTTCTACTGCCTCTTTTTTAGTAAGCTTACTTATAGCATATCCAGTGTGTACTATGACGTAATCTCCCACTTTAATGTCTTCAATCAATGTAGTGATTATCTTGCGTCTTACACCACCAAAATCAGCTATCGCTTCATCACCATTTATTTCAAGAATTTCTGCTGGAATCGCCAAACACATTCAATCACAACCCGTCGCTATCAGACCTCACGTTTCAATTCTTTAGTTATATAATTAAGGCTTGTGATTTAGGCTAGATATTATAATCTGCATGAATGAGTGTATTAGACGGTAATCCATAAAATTTTCGAGTTGTGAAGCTCAAATGATACGTAGTTTATCTTCAAAGGATTTTGATGTTATATTTAGGATCATAAATGATGCAGCACAGGCTTACAAAGGAATAATCCCTGCAGATCGATGGAAAGAACCATATATGCCAATGGATGAATTGAAAGAAGAATTAGAAGCGGGAGTAATATTTTTTGGCTGGCAGGAAGAAGAAAAAGAAGAAGAGAATAAATTAGTTGGTGTAATGGGCTTTCAACCCGTTAAAGATACAACCTTGATTAGACATGCTTACGTACTTACAAAACACCAAAGGCGGGGAATTGGCAGAAAACTTCTCGTATATTTAATGAGTTTGGCGAAGACGCCTGAAGTCTTAGTAGGAACTTGGGAGGACGCAACGTGGGCAATTAAATTCTATGAGAAATATGGGTTCAAGTTAGTGACACCTCACGAAAAGGATAGGCTTCTTCGTAAATATTGGAAAATTCCTGAACGACAGGTGGAAACTTCAGTTGTTCTAAAATTC